>NZ_PHUE01000001.1:3730137-4040981 GCF_002813295.1 Flavobacterium sp. 5 | reverse complement strand
CCAACATTGCTTCAGTAGTTTCTTGGATATTATTTGGAAATTGGTCAGTATCCCATCCATTTTGGTAATCACCTCTGTTAGCATCTAAACTTCCTAACATTCCAGCTTTAGCAGCAGTTTCAATTTCGTGTTGGAAAGTGTGTTGTGCCAAAGTAGCGTGATTTACCTCGATGTTCATTTTGAAATCTTTCTCTAAACCATATTGACGTAAGAATCCAATTGCTGTAGCACAATCAAAATCGTATTGGTGTTTTGATGGTTCCATTGGTTTTGGCTCAATAAGAAAATTCCCTTTGAAACCTTGAGCTCTTGCATAATCTCTAGCCTGAATTAAAAACTGTCCCATGTGATCTAATTCTCTTCCCATGTCAGTGTTTAATAAAGTCATATATCCTTCACGACCTCCCCAAAACACATAGTTTTCTCCACCTAAAGCAATAGTCGCATCGATAGCCAATTTTATTTGACCACCAGCTCTTGCCAATACATTAAAGTCTGGATTAGTCGCTGCACCATTCATGTAACGTGGATTAGAAAAACAGTTTGCTGTTCCCCAAAGTAATTTTACTCCGGAAGCTGCTTGTTTCTCTTTCAAATAATCAGTGATTGTAGCCAATCTGCTTTCTGATTCTGTAAAAGTTGCTCCTTCTCTAACCAAGTCATAATCATGAAAACAGTAATAATCAAAACCCATTTTAGTAACAAATTCGAAAGCAGCATCTGCTTTTAATTTTGCTGCTTCAATCGCATCTTTAGGTTCATCCCATGCAAAATGTTGTGTTCCAGGTCCAAAAGGATCTGAACCTTGTCCGCAGAAAGTATGCCAATACGCAATCGCAAATCTAAAATGCTCACGCATTGTTTTTCCTGCAACTACCTGATCTGGATTGTAATATTTAAACGCCAAAGGATTATCTGACTCTTTTCCTTCGAATTTAATTTGACCTATTCCTTTGTAATACTCTTTTTCTCCTAAAATTATCATCTTCTTTATTTATTATGAGTTAATATTATTTCTAATTCTTTTTTCCATTTTTGATAAGCAACTTGGTATGATTCGCTATTTTGCAAAGGCAAAAACGTCATTACGTGATCGTTTTTCGAAATATTTGAACCAAATTTTTCGAAATCACCATCAGTTAATCCTACTGCTCTTGCAGCACCTACCGCTCCTGTTGTGTTATAAATTTCTATTTCGTGTCCAATTAAAGTGGCAACTGTATTTGAGAATATTTCGGAGCGAAATAAATTATCGTTACCTGCACGAATAACTCCAATTGTTGCATTATCGTCTTTCAGGCATTCCATTCCGTACACAAATGAAAAAGCAATTCCTTCTAAAGCTGCCCTAAATAAATGTGAACTGCTGTGAATATTTAAATTCAGATTTAAAAAATGGGTGCCAATGTTTTTGTTATTAAACATACGTTCTGCTCCATTCCCAAAAGGAAGTACTACCAACCCATCAGAACCAATTGCAATTTTAGCTGCTTTATGATTCATTGATTCATAGGTTTCATCCCCCATATTGTTTCGCAACCATCGATACTGAATTCCTGCTCCGTTTATATTTAATAATTTACCGATTCGAGGATTTTTTTCTTCAAAATTTACATGCACAAAATTATTTACACGTGTACTTTTTCCAATTGTAGCATCAGTTACAGCATAAAAAACACCAGATGTTCCTCCTGTTGCCGCCACTTCACCTGCATTCAAAACATTTAAAGAAAGTGCGTTATTCGGTTGATCTCCTGCTCTATATACAACAGGGATATCAATTGGAAGCCCTGATTCTTTAGCTCCTTTTTCGTTTAAAAAACCTTGATTACTAAAATTTTCAACTATTTTTGGTGTCATTGAAGGAGCAATTCCATAATAATCTAATAACCAATCAGCTACTTTATTTTCTTTGTAATCCCAAAGCATACCTTCGGACAAACCATTTTTGGTTGTAGTAATTTCGCCTGTTAATTTGTAAGCGATATAATCTCCAGGAAGCATGTATTTATACACTTTTTTGTAAACCTCATGCTCATTTTCTTTAACCCATTTTAACTTTGAAGCTGTAAAATTTCCAGGGGAATTCAATAAATGTGTCATGCATTTTTCTTCACCTAATTCTGTGAAAGCTGTGTTCCCAATTTCAACTGCTCTACTATCACACCAGATAATGGAATTACGCAATGGACTTCCATTTTCATCTACCACAACTAAACCATGCATTTGATATGAAATCCCTACTCCTTTTATTTTTGAAGCATCAATATTTGCTTCACGAATAGCCCTTTTAGTCGCTACGCAAATGTGTTGCCACCAAATTTCAGGATCCTGCTCTGCCCAATCGGGTTGTAAGGAGACAATCTCCATTTCGTTTTGGGGTTCATTCAAAACAATGATTTTCTTGCCCGTTTCTGCTTCAACCAAAGCTACCTTGATTGAAGAACTTCCTATATCATACCCTATATAATACATACTAATTAAACTTTCTTTTATTATTACTAATCTTGAGCAGTATAAATACTCAATACATTTCTTTTATTTATAGCTTCATTGTTACCATCTTTGCTATCTAAATCTTATATCAAAAATGAAAATTGAGTTCTTTATTCAATAAAATTTCTTGATGTTGTAAGCTTAGTTTATAAAATCTCGCAGCACGATGCGAAACATTTTCCTCTTTTTCATATAAATCACTTAATAATCCAGTTGCAAGAATCTTTCTTCGAAAATTAGATTTATCAATATCAATACCTAAGATTTCTTTATACAGGTGGATTATTTGAGCCAAGGTGAATTTTTCCGGAAGCAAATTAAAACCTATCGCAGTTTTACAAATACTATCGCGTATCTCTTGTATACAATAATTTAATATCACAGTGTCTTTATCATTTAAACAGCTAGTTTCATTAATACCAATCCATTTCGTATGTCCTTCAGCAATGTGTTTTTCTAAATCATTTGAAATAATCCTAACAAGTGCATAATATCCAATCGAAATATCTTCTTTTATCGAGTAAGAAGAAGTAAAACCAAATGCCTTCACTTGCTCCAAATAAGAACTATTCTCACCAATACATCTTTTCAAAATACCAGAAGCTGTTTCCAGTATAGTCTTGTCTTTTTTTAACCAATCATGAGCTAATCTCCAATGTGTTACACCAAGATCATCTATATCCTTAACAACTAAAACTTTTAGACCATCCTCCTGAAGATTAAAAATTGCACAATCAATTTCTATATAGTATTTTTTATAGTTTTTGACGGTCATTTTTTCTTTTTCATCTCTTGCATTCATAGAAAATAAAAATTAATAAATTAAACAACTCAACAAAAAAACTGACTTTTAGTACTCTTTACTATATGGATTTATGGTTTCAATTGAACCATCTGGCAAATAATTTATTTTGGTTACTTTTATGCTTCTTAAATGCGTTATTCCTTTTGATAAACTCGAATCATGGTAAAACAAATACCAATCATTATCAACTCTACAAATAGAATGGTGAGATGTCCAGCCAACAACTGGATTTAGAATTATTCCTTGATAAACAAATGGTCCATAAGGACTATCGCCTATCGCATAACATATAAAATGAGTATCACCTGTTGAGTACGAGAAATAATATTTGCCTTTGTATTTATGCACCCATGAAGCTTCAAAAAAACGACGGTCATTATCACTTGCTAATAAATCCTTTCCGTTTTCATCAAGAATTTTAATTTCTTTTGGTTCTTCATCAAACTCTAACATATCATCACTTAACCTGGCAACTATAGGACCTAACGCCCTATTTGTTCCGAATGGTTCTTCATAATCGGTATCATATTTATTATCTCTGTATTTCTGAAGCTGTCCGCCCCAAATTCCTCCAAAATAAATATAATGTTTACCATCTTCGTCCTCAAAAACAGCAGGATCAATACTATAGCTTCCTTTAATAGCTTCTTTTTCTGGTTTAAAAGGACCAGCAGGAGAATCACTAACTGCAACACCTATCTGAAAAATTCCATTTGAACGTTTTGCAGGAAAATACAAATAATACTTACCGTTTTTATGCGCTGCATCTGGTGCCCACATTTGCTTTTCTGCCCAAGCTACATCATCAACATGTAAAGCAACACCATTATCTATAGCTTGTGAGTTGATAGAGTCCATTGAAAACACATGATAGTCTTCCATACCAAAATGATCTCCATTATCATTGAATGGAATTCCTGAATCAATATCATGTGAGGGATAAATATATATCTTGCCATTGAATACATGTGCTGAAGGATCAGCTGTATAAATATGAGATACTAAAGGTTGTGAAATGGCAAATTTATCAATTTCCTCAAATTTAATTTTTTCTATATTTTCTTCAGCCATACTACTATTTTATCTATTATAATTTATTAATTAACCTCTTCCCTATTTTTCATTCGAGCTTAATCTCTCTTTTATTTTCTGTTGATTTTAATAAAAAACCATATTGTTAGATTTAGAAATTCAATACTAGGTTTTAAACATCTTGAACCCTTGCAAAATGAATAACAAATCATTTAACGCAATCGGTTGTGTAAAATTAATTAAAAAAAAACATTATGCAAATTCTCTTTAACTTATTACGTGATTTTCTGTAAAAACCTCAATTTCAAGAAGAATTATCAAAAACGTCTCGTTTTAAGTAAAAAAATTATTATTCTGTTTCTTTTAACTCTATTATACTGGGACAGCTTTCTTGAGTTAGTTCAGGAAGTTCTCCAATTGTTTAAATAAATTAAACTATTTGATCTAATTTATAAGCAATTCCCTTTTCTAAGCCTCTTAATTCAGCAAGACCTTTTAATCTGCCTATTAAAGAATAACCTGGATATTGTTCCTTCCCTTCTTCAATAGCATGCAAAAATCCGTGATCGGGACGCATTGGTAAACTCACTTTCCTTTGATTCATTAATAGCAATAATTTTTCCATAATAACCTCCATTTTTGTATCTCCATCCAAATGTTCAGATTCTCTAAAAACATTTCTGTTTTCTCTGATTGTATTTCTCAGATGTAAAAAATGAATTCGATTTCCATAATCATCAATAATTTTTTCGAGATTATTTTGAGGATTTGCTCCTAACGAACCTGTGCAATAACATAACCCATTTGCCTCTAAAGGAACAGCTTCAAAAATTGCTCGAAGATCACTTTCTGTAGAAACGATTCGAGGAAGTCCCAAAACCGAAAAAGGGGGATCGTCAGGATGAATTGCTAATTTAGAACCCAGTTTTTCAGCAACTGGAGCTACTTCTGATAAAAAGTAAATCAGATTATCTAGCAATTTTACATTATCAATTGAAGCGTAATTATCTAATAAAGTTAGAATTTGCTCTGCCGTAAAATTTGTTTTACTACCTGGAAGCCCTAATAATACATTTTTGAAAAGCAATTCTTTTTGCTCTATAGAAAGAGTATTACCAAACTGCAATGCATTTTCTTTTTCTATATCAGAATAATCGCTTTCAGAATTTGGGCGCTTTAATAAAAAAACATCTAAATAAGTAAAAGCTTCCTGATTATATAAAAGTGTCTTACTTCCATCTTGATTAATAAAACTATGATCTGTACGAACCCAGTCTAAAATGGGCATAAAGTTATATGTGATAACGTTAATTCCGCATTCGGCTAGATTTTTTATACTTATTTTATAGTTCTCAATGTACTTCAGATAATTTCCCGAAGCTCTTTTAATTTCTTCATGAACGGGTAGACTTTCTACAACTGTCCATTTCAAACCTGCATTTCTTACTATTTCCTGTCTAGCTTTTATTTCATCCACTTCCCAAACATCTCCAACGGGAATATGATGCAAAGCCGATACAACTGCAGAAGCTCCTGCTTGTTTAATATCTATTAAATTTACGGTGTCTTGGGGACCAAACCATCGCATTGCCTGTTGCATTTTTATCATAGTATTATTATTTAAGATTAGAATCCGATGCTGTTTCCTCCATCAACTGGTAAAATAGTTCCTGTGGTAAATTTTGATTCACTTGAGGCAAAATAATAAACCGCATCTGCAATGTCTGAAGGCTCACCCAAAATACCCATTGGCGTTCTCGATAGCACTTTATTTTTTCTCTCCGGATCATTATCCAGTGCTTTTGCGGACATTTTTGTTTTGATAAAACCTGGTGCTACACAATTTACTCTAATACCAAACGGAGCCAATTCTACAGCCATAGCTCTTGTCATAGATTCTATTGCTCCTTTACTTGCTGAATAGGCAATTACTTTTGGAATACCATATTGAGAAGCCATCGAACTGATATTCACAATGTTTCCTCCGTTATTTTCTTTCATATTTTTTACTACTGCTCTACTTATAGCAAAAACACTCAAAAGGTTAGTGTGAATAATTGATAAAAAATCTTCATCACTTACATCTAAAAACTCTTTTTTCAAGTTGATCCCAGCATTATTAACCAAAATATCGATTGGATTATTTTTGGTCAAATCTTCTATCATTGCCGAAATTCCATTGATATTATTTAAATCATACAAAACAGGAATTGCATTCTCGCCTAATTCACGACAAGCTCCTTCAGTTTTTTCTTTTGACCTTCCAATTATATAGGTCGTGATACCATTATCACATAATTTTTTTGCTGTGGCAAAACCTAAACCAGAATTTCCTCCGGTTACAATTGCAGTTTTTGTATTCATTTTTTAAATTTAATTAATTTTCAGAAACTCCTAAATTTCTTTTTTATCCGATATACATATTAAAACAGAATATTTAATAATATTAAAGTTAAAAAAATATCATATTATAACTATTACATTAATTACAATCGGTTGTGTAAAAATATAATCTTATTATTTAAGAAAAAAATTTTTAACTATTTTTTTGAAATTTTAAATTAATCTTGATAAATAACATCACTTTCTGGCGGTCCCAAATAAGATGGTTGTAATCCTCCAGTATCGATTAAAATTTTTTCCAAAACAATTCCTGGTTCTAATACTCGAAAGTACAGCTTATGTTTTCCATGCTTTGAAATGCTATGTTTAGTAATTGATTTAATAATAGGCTCAGCTTGCCATTTTCCTAATTCTCCTCTGTACTGTCCATTGAAGTTTACGGTTTGTGGCTTTTCATTATCAAAAGAAATTTCGTAGCGCAATCCTTTATTACTATTAAAATTTAAAGTTGGTGCCAAAAGTACTTGAACATCGAAATCACCGCTGGAAACAAAATCAATATCATATTCGACAGAAACATTTTCATCTTCTTTTGGATAGGCATTTTGAGGAAAAGTGGTAATTCCTGACTTTGTTTTTCCCAAATCTGGTATGACTTCCCAGTGAATTTTATTTGAATTATTTGATTTAGAAAAATTTTCAGCTTCAATAGAAACATAACCATTCTTTTCCTTAAAGATTTTTTCTAGTGGTTTAGCATTTTCTGAAATATAGGCTACTTTTGGAAGGATATTCTTTGGTGAATCGTGCCAGCTTTCATATCCAATACGCATTTGATCCATTATGTGAGTCCATTTCCCTCCAGCAATTTCATTGTTGTATTTGTTTTGAAGAATCGAATCTCGAACAAAATTTACTTTTACTTTATCTGCATAATAATTGGCCAGGCCATTTTTTTCTTCTGCTAATTTTTGGTTTTTCGCTTGTGCAAAATACATTTCGTATAAGTTACTGCACGCATCTATTGGATAAAGTACTAACTGAAAATAGGCATCTTTGTATTGTTTCGGAACTTCATCGTAAAGACGGTAAGCATCGAGAGCTAAATTTTTATAATCATTTACAACAGTTTCAAATTCATTATAATTTTCAAGACTATAGGTCTTGCTATCTAGCATTTCGGGTGTAACTCGGCGGTTATATTTTGGATATGTATTTAACAGTCGTGCAATTTCTTTAGCATGTTTGCTTCCAAATTGCTGTGCCGCCCAATTTTCGGTAAATTCAAAAAGATTTTTAGAATTGAATTGCTTAGGATTCCACGCCATGTCTAAAAAGAAACTAATCGGAAATTCCATAGGTTTAAGATCACCAACATTTACAATCCAGATTTTATCAACTCCATGCTCATAACTAAGATTCATTTGTTCCCAAACCCTTTGTATTGGACTAATATTAATCCATTTTGAGTTTCTTGGACCACCAACATAGTCAAAATGATAGTACATTCCGTAGCCTCCTTTGTGCAAAGGTTTGGTTAGATCAGGAAGTTTACGAACATTTCCCCAATTATCATCACAAAATAACAAAATCACATCATCTGGAACGCGCATTCCTTGATCATAATAATCCTGAACTTCTTTGTATAAAGCCCAAACCTGCGGAGTTTTTTCAGCTTTTTGTCTAGTTATTTTTTCAATGATTTGACGTTGATTTTTTACGATATTTTCTAATAAACTAATATTGGTACCTTCATTCATTGCTTCATCACCATCGCCACGCATTCCTATGGTGACTAATTTTTCCCAATTCTTGCTGCGTTCTATTCCGGTTTTCCAAAATTCATCTAAGACCGGTTTGTTTTTTGAATAATCCCAAATATTTGGAAGATTGTTTTTTTGGATGTATCGTTTCCAATCTTGTTGTGCCAAAGCCATCGGCTCGTGGTGAGAAGTTCCCATCACGATTCCCATTTCGTTAGCCAGAGGACCATTAGCAGAATCATCATCATAAAAAGCATTTCCCCACATAGCAGGCCACATGTAATTTGCTTTGAGACGGAGAAGTAATTCAAAAACTTTTTCGTAAAACTGACTATTAAAACCTCCAAAAGTAGCTTTAGACCAACCGCTTAACGCGGGAGCCTCATCATTTATAAAAATTCCTCTATATTTCACCGCTGGTTCCCCATCTGTATAAAATCCTTTTTTAAAATATAAATTTTCTTTATGTTCAATTGGCACATCAGCCCAGTAATACCAAGGCGAAACACCTATCTGACGCGATAATTCATAAATACCATATATCGTACCCCGTTTGTCACTTCCTGCAATTACAATGGCATCTTCTACTCCTTTGAAAGGATTTTTAATGCTCTGAATGATGAATTTTTCATTTTTACCCTTCAGTTCTCTACCGTCAATTTTCTTTTGTTTTATTAACTCATCAATAACAGAGTTGGTACCTATTGTTCCAATGATAATAAGAGGTGATGAAGTATTTGTAATTTGATTAAAAATGGTCGGTTTATCTCCTGTCACTTTTTCAAAATCAGATTGCAGATTGGTTATGGCACGTACAATACCTTTGTCTACGTTATTATTCACAAACAAAGAAAGTTTTAACGATTTTTCCTTTAGAACCAGCACATCCGAGTTCTTTACGATCGTGATAAAAGGTTCTGCTGCTTGTAGAGTATTAAACAAACAAACTGTAATAATTGCTACTATGTATTTTGGAAAAACTTTCATTGCACTTCTTTTTAATTATATTATGATTGCTTTATAAAATAGCATCTCAAATTATTTCTATTTAAATAAATCTAAATCTATTGCTTCACCCATTCTGCAATAACCCAGTTCATTAGGATGTAAAAAATCTCCATCATGCATATTGGATAATATAATTTTAGAGTCAATATCTGAAGCCATTATTTTATCAAAATCAATGATTGCATCATATTTACTATCATTTCGAATCCATGCATTTACAATATCTCTTGCATTTTGTCGATACGGCGTATCATAAAATGATTTCTCAAATGGCAAAATAGTACAACCATACACTTTTATTCCCTTAGCATGAGCTTTATCTATCATCACTTTATAAGCATCAATTAGTTCTTGTGCTCGAATTGGTCCGTCCTCAGCTCGTTTAATGCCTCCAATATCATTTATTCCTTCAAGAATAATTAACCATTTTGTCCCAGCTTGAGAAAGTACATCCCTATCAAAACGATTCAGTGCAGTAGGTCCTAAACCACCTTGGACTACACAGTTTCCACCTATTCCTAAATTCAACACACCAATACGCTCTGTGCTTTTATTTGCAGATAAGCGTGCAGATAATATGTCTGTCCATCGATTTTGCTTATTAGTTCCAGATCCTCGCCCGTCAGTAATAGAGTTTCCTAAGCAAACTACATTAGCTGTATTTTTGACAGCCTTCACATCGACACCAATGATAGTATACCAATGATCTGTTTTTATTGCTCCTGAAAAAGTTTCATTGTTAAGCTTATCGCCCTCCAAAATATATGATGTTGTACGGGAACCGGGATGTCCTGAAACTTTTTGCGATGTTTTTCCATAATGAATAGTAATCGCTAAAAGCTGACCAGCCTGCAACGGAAAATCAAAAGCATCAGAAAACATTTCCTGTTCAGGACTTAATGTTATTGCTGAGTTTCCTTTGAAACTAAGTTGTTTTTGAGTCTTCTCATCGATAATTGCTCCATTAACAACATTTGCAACACTTACTGATTTCAAAAATGTCGGCTGATCACTAAAAATATTTGAAAAACGCAATCGCATTTGCTTTCCCCCTATTGAAACTCTAATAATTTGTCGAAGTGTATTATCTGAAAGACCTGGAGTCGGAGGCATATTATTTGGCTCTACTAACTGTTGAGCTGTAGCCCATGTACCAACCCAATTTTCAGTGTTTGATTTTTCAGCTACTTTTATTGATGCCTGATCGGATTTACATCCAAAAAATACAAGCAGAATTAACAATAAAACTGACCTCATTTTTGTTTCCATATTTACATTTTATTTATTCTAAAATGGTTCTATAAAAATATCAAATTCTTATACACCTTAAAAATTAATAACAATTCCTTTCTCAAGGTTTTGCATCATTTGCTGCAGTCGCATAAAGACCTATCAAAGCTCCTGTAAAACCACCTGCCACATTAGTTGAAAGAATATCTCCTGAAACTGTTCCTCCTAAATTTTCAAAATAAACATTATTAAGAGAATAACTAAACTGATAATTATCTCCTGTTGCTTTTACCTGTAAACGAATTGATTTTTTAATATCGATTTTAGTGCTTGTAATAATTTTTGACTGCCCTTTTTCTGTTCTTTCCAACAAAATATAGGTATCCTTACCTTTTTTTGTTATACCAAAAACATAATTAAATTTCTCGCTTTGCAGGCACACAATCCCTGCCAAATCTTTTTCGGATGTTGGGATAAAATCTACATTCGTCTCAAATGAAAATGCATTGTGTTGCTGTCTGTAAAAAAGTGTAGAAGTAGGTTTAATTTCCTTGATATTAACTTCAAATGGAGTAATTTCTAATCCTTTTTTAGTAATTGTAGTGAAATTTTCGCGAGGACCTCTCAGACCAATCCATCGATAATCTAATTTCTGATTGGTGAAATTCTCTTCAAATGTAAAATTTCCATTAGGGAAGAATCCTTCTTTACCCGTTTTATTTTCAATCACACCGTTTGGTATTTTTAATTTTGGTTCTAATGGGATTAGTCCATTTTCAAAAACCGGATACACTCCAGACCAATCAACTGGTAAAATAAAAGTTTCACGTCCTGTGTTTACTCTGGACTTTTCGTTTGGACGAACACCAAGAAATACACCATAATATTTGTCATTTGGTCCTTTAAATATGTCGGCATGGCCAGCCCAATCAACCTTATTAGCTCTATCTTTTGAAAAATAACGCTGCGTTAAAATAGGATTACTCGGAGCAGGTATAAAAGGTCCTTTCGGACTATCACTTTTAAAAATGACTTCACTATGATTGCCTCCAGTTCCTCCTTCTGCACACATTAAATAATAACTACCTCCTTTTTTATACAAATGAGGAGCTTCAATCCAAATAGGTTTTTTAGACAGATCAATACCTCCATCAACGATAATTTTATCAGTTCCCAGAATTACTTTATCATTTTCTACATCATATTCCCAAACTTTAATGACACGATGTCCTTCATAAAGTTCTTTACCTTTATCAGGAGCATCATTGTGAACAATATACCCTTTTCCGTTATCATCAAAGAAAATACATGGGTCGATTCCATTAAAATCTAGTTTAATTGGACTCCCCCAACCTTTTTTGGGGTCTTTAGTTTTTACGATAATATTTCCAAGATTCCCTGAAAACGCCGTTACAATCATGTAAAAAGTTTCGTTATGAGGATTGTATGTAATCCCCGGAGCATAAACTCCTCCACTAATACGTGTGTCATTTGGATTAAATTCGGCGACATTGTTTAAAACGCCTCCCAAATCTGTCCAATTTACTAAGTCTTTTGAGTGAAAAATTGGTACTCCCGGAAACATTGCAAATGAAGAGCAAACCATATAATAATCGCCTCCTTTTCTAGTTATCGCAGGGTCTGGATAGCATCCTTGCAATAGAGGATTGTAAAATTCATTAGCTTGCAATGGATTGTCTTTATAAATTTGGTCATCTCCTTTGTAAACCACTTTAGAAAAAACAGCTGTTTTTTTTCCTTTTTTTGCGTTAAGCGTATCTTTATCCCCTATTCCTGTAAATGAAACTAGCCCCATTACTGAGAATAAAAAAATTATATATCTCTTTTTCATTTTGATTTCTATTATTGAAATTATAGCTCTTTAAAAAATTAATTTGTTTATTAAAAACTGAACCATTACTTACTCAACGGAGTATTTTTATGCATAAAATATTTTATCATCATGATGAAATTCCAAAGCATCTATGAAATTTAATATTAAGTATTTTAATCCTAAACCATTTAATTAATACTTCGCTTTAAATTTAGAAGTTAAAAAACCGAGAGTAATTTACTCTCGGCTCCTAACTAAAACAAACTTAAAGACCAATTATGAGGAATTCTGTAAAAACGACACTTATAATTGTTAACCAAAATTTTAAATTTAAATCTGTTTTTTAAAACTTAAAGGCTAGTATCCAGGGTTTTGATAAACAGCTTTCTCTTCTGCACTCATTTCTAAAGCATTAAGCTGACTCACTGGAATAGGGCGAAGATAATTAGCAGTTGTAATCGTACGGGTAAATGTTTTTACTGTATGATCTTTCCAATCGTTTGGATTAGTTGCTCCAGCAATTGTAAATGAATTAGCATATTGAATCCATTTTTGAGTACGAGCTAAATCATACCATCTGTATCCTTCTCCAAAATATTCACGAGAGCGTTCAGCCAGAATATAATCAATAGTAATTACAGCTGGAGTAGCCGCCATCATTGCTGCACTATTGTCCTGTACTTTGACAACATTTCCATTATTATTAAAAGTCCATTTCCCTGCACGTGCACGAATAACATTAATTAAATCTCTTGCACTTTTACCTCCTTGCACCATAGCTCCTTTCACAGCAGCTTCAGCAGCAATAAAATATAATTCCGAAAATTTAGCTACCGGGAACGGTCTAGTACTACTTCCATTTGGTGACCCCAAACCAGTACCATTATCTGTACGGTATGGTCCAAGTTTCCAAACTCCAGGATAACAAATTCTTGAAAAAACACTTGGTTCGACAACATAATCAGCTCTACCTGGTAAAACACCTGCTCCAATAGAGCTATTAAAAGCAGAATTTGAATAATCAATTCCAGCAGTATCATCATCTAAGAAAGTTAAAATAGCTTCTCCATTAGCTACAGGCAAATAGTTAGCATTGTATAGTACGGATTGAGCAATACCAGCTTTAGCCCAATTGCCACGATATACTGTTGTAAAAGTACCATCATAACGAGAATCATTAACTTTATCCGCAAAAGTGTTTTTAAAAACTTCAATAGGAGGAGCTAACATTGTCCAAGGGCGACCTAAATGCTGTTCTGCTTCACGTTGAACTGAACTTACTGACTTCCATTCAGAACTACTAGTTGAACTCCTAACTCCAGTGTAATTAAATTGTTCGAACCACCCTGCAAAATAATCCGTACTAAAACCACCACCACTATAACTCAAATCTCCACCATTGTAAATAGCACTTGATTGTGTATGATCTGCGTACAATAACATTTCTTTATTACGATCTTTTGTTGCTACACTAACATCATAGAAAGAAGGCACTAATCCAAAAGATCCAGGATCATCAATAGCCGCAGCAGCAATATCATAAGCTTGTTGGAAATACCACGCTGCATTATGTCCATCCAAATCAGTTCTACTTGATGCAGGATAAGTAGGGATACTATTTGGGTTTTCCAACCACCATCCGAAAGTCAAATATGCTTTTGCTAAATAAAGGCGTGCAACTGTTTTGGTTACCCCACCAGTAACACGACCAGCTACTGGTAAATCATTTACAGCTTGTATTAAATCAGGAAATATCGCTTTGCTATATACTTCTGGAACTGTGTTACGAACAGAAGTCCTTACAGTAGAAGAATTGAACTTCAATTCTCCTGCACCTAAATCTAATGGTACCCCTCCAAATGTCTGTACCAATAAAAAATAATCAAAAGCTCTGAAAAATCTTGCTTCTGCAATTAATCCAGTTGAAATTGTTCCAATTTTTGTTGCATTTTCAATAACCCCACTAGCCGTATTTATATTAGGAAAAGTATTATTCCATACTATTCCAGTATTACTAGTATCTGGATTAATTGTTCCAACGCCAGAAAAATCAAGGTTTTTAACATTTCCATCGGAATTTTGTCCCCAAGTAGATTCATCAGTAGCAATTTGACCTGTATTCAAAAAATAACCATTGCCATACATATATCGCAAATGTCCATACATTGATGTAATTCCTCCCATTACTCCTTCTTGTGTTGAAAAATAATCAGGTGTAAAAATTGCTCGCGGATTTTCCTCCAACACATTTGTACAGCTTACTAAAAAAGCAGAAGCTACTACAGTGGTAATATATTTTTTTATTTTTATATGTTTCATCATTATCTTATTTAAAATATTATATTAAGACCTAAAATTAAATTACGGGACTGAGGAGTATTGTATCCTACAGTTAATAAACGGCTCAACTTTTTATCATAAGCAACCGCCATGTTGGATCCATCATTTGCATAGGAATTTGTCTCTGGATCCAATCCTGATAATTTGTGATAAGGAGAATAAATTACCCATGGATTTTGAATAGTGCAATACAGTTTTAATTTTTCCATACCAGCAGTTTTAATCCATTCTTTATTAAGACTATACCCTAAAGTAATTGTTTTCAATTTAACAAATGAACCATCAAAATACCCTAGAGTTGAACCATATTTTGGATTATTACTTTCTGTTGGCCCACCTGGTTTAGGAAATTGCGCATCTGTATTAGTTGGTGTCCAGTAATCAACATCAATTTGTCCTCTACGTCCATCATTTATGTTTAAATATCCGTTAGAACCATAAAGAGTACTGTTTAAAATTCCACCACTTTGAAAAAGCCCAACTATACTTAAATCAAATCCTTTATAACCAACATGAGTATTAAAACCACCTTGAAAATCTGGATCAGCATTTAGAACTTGTCTGTCATCAGCCCCAATCAATCTTTTTGGCGTACCATCAGCATTATAATCTCCTGTGTATTTAACTTTAATCATACCAGCAGCACCTCCAGCACCTTCATACAATTTGGCTTCAGCATCGGTTTGATATAGACCAAGCTTTTCATAATCATAAATTACGTTAAGAGGTTTTCCAACAAACCACCAATTGTCTTTGTCTTCCATTCGCCCAGAAGCAAGAGATACAAGTTTATTTTTATTACCATAAAAATTAACTCCGGCATCCCAAGTCCATCCATTGTAATTATCTAAAATAACGCCATTTAATGAAAGTTCCCAACCTTTATTTTGAGTTGATCCAACGTTTCCAACATATGAATTAACACCTGAAGTTACAGGAAGACCAACACTTAAAAGTAAGTCTTTTGTATCTGTAGTGTAGTATTCAGCCGTACCAGACAAACGATTGTTTAAAATTGAAAAATCTAACCCTAAATTAGTAGTAATTGAATATTCCCATCCCAAATTAGAATTAGGAAGCGTAGTCACATAATTTCCTATCGCATTAGTACTTCCAAAATTATATGGTCTAGTGCTCAAAACTCCAAGCGTTGCATAAGGAGCAACAGACTGATTTGAAGTTTCTCCATAACCACCACGTAATTTTAATGAATTAATCCATTTGACATTTTGCATGAATCCTTCTTTACTGATATTCCAACCAGCAGAAAATGCAGGATAAGTATGCCATTGATTAGAAGGAGCCAAACGTGATGAAGCATCTGAACGAACTGTAGCACTTACCATATAACGATCATCATAAGAGTACATCGCACGAGCCATATAAGAAAGTAATCCACTTTGCGTATAAGTTTGATCTTCACTTTTAATTGATATATCGTCGCTACTTCCTGTCGAAGTTTGTGCTAAATTAAAATATTGAAAATTATCACCTGCAATATTTTTTCTTGAAATTAAAGAGCTATTATAACTATCCTGTGCAGAAGAATACATTGCAAGAGCATTTACTTTATGCTTTTTTGCAAATGTATGATCATATGTTAACAAACTTTCAACTGTCCAACTAGTTGACAATGAATTTCCTACCGAAGCATTATTTGGATTTTTAGGATCCGAACTAAAAACCCCAATTCCTGTATAAGTACCTGAATTATTATTACGGTAATTCCCTCCTAAGTTAACGCGTGCTTTTAAACCATCTACTGCTGGAATTTTCAATTCTGCATAAAGTGAGTTATAAGATCCAAAAGCTTTACTTCTATCCACCCATTTATCCCCTAAATTGTTCATACTTTCTCTTGTATAAACCCATTGTTCATCTTGTGGCATTTTAACCGTTCTCTTTTGTGAACCATCTTCATTGTAAGGATTAGCGATTGGAGACATGCTCAATACTCCGTACATTCCTAATCCAGCACCATCTGTAATACTAAAATTACTATTTGTAGAAAAACCTAAGCGTAAAATACCTAACTCTTGATCTATCGCAGCACGTATAGCGTAACGATTATATTCTGAACCTGGCATCACTGCTTGATCTTTGTAATAGTTTACACCTACACTATAATTACCATTTTCAGTTCCACCAGTAACGGCAACGTCATGATTCGTAACAATTGCATCTCTATAAAATAAATCTTGCCAATCAGTATTTACATCATCAGACTCGTCTGCACCATTCACAAGGTTCTTTCCTGCATATTTACGAAATTCAGCATATTTAGGTCCCTCCATCATTGGATACTTCACTGCCGTTTTCAAACCTGTGTACGTATTATAAGCCACTGCAACCTTTTGCCCTTTGGTTCCTCTGTTGCTTGAAACTAAAATAACTCCATTAGCTCCACGTGAACCATATATTGCTGTAGCAGATGCATCTTTTAGAATATCAATACTTTTAATATTTTCAGGACTAATATCGGCTAAAGTTCCAGAAAAAGGTATACCATCTAATACTACTAATGGATCATTTCCTGCAGTAAGAGAGCGCGTTCCACGAACTCGTATTTGCATAGTAGAACCTGGTTTTGTAGACGTTTGCGATATCTGCACACCTGCTAATCTTCCTTGTAGCGCCTGTGTAACGTTTGCCGAAGGTACTTCTCTAATATCAGCACCTCTAATCGACGATACCGATCCAGTTACTGCTTCCTTTCGTTGAGCTCCATATCCGATTACAACAATTTCTTTTAAAGAATTTGATTCTTCTTCGAGAACCACATTTATTGTATTACGACCACTTACTGATACCTCTTTGTTTTTATATCCTAAAAAACTAAAAACAAGTACACCGTTTGAAGGAACATTATTAATTGAATATTTACCGTCATAGTCGGTACTTACTCCGCTATTAGAACCTTTTAAATTCACATTAGCTCCAGGAACAGGACCATGCATATCTGATATTATTCCTGTAACTGTTGTTTGTGCACTCGATTGAAGTGATACCACAAACATTAAGATCAAAAAAACAAAACACTTAAAATGCTTTGATTTGCTTGCAACAAAATAGTTAGTCATAAAAGTTAATTTAAATAATTAAAATTGGTTAGTTTTTATTTACTACTTAAATAATTATATAAGTGTAATAAGTACAAATGTAAATAAAAAACCTAAATACACAATCGGTTGTGTAAATATTTTTTACGAATATCTAAAAAATACCTATTAATAAAAATATATAATGTACTTTTTTTGATAAAATAATAAACTATTAATAGTTTATTATTTTCAATTTGATAATGTTTTGCTAATAAGTTAGTCTTTTGCCAAAAAAACTAAACAAAACTAAATTTCAACAATTTTGAAGTAAAATTCATTTTCAAATGATTTTATATAAAAAATCATGCAATCGATTGTCTGAATTAAGAGCTTTTAGAAAAAATATTAGCACTTGATACTAAAATTGATATTAAAAACTTCGTGATTGAATGGCTCAGCCTTGTAATTTTAATACTTTTAAAATTTAGTTTGACGGTTAAGGGAATGAAAAAATATTTATTTTATATGTAAATAAAATATTTTTTTCAGGATTGTTATTTCAAGATAAAAAGCACCAGTAAAAATGAACTGGTACTTATATATTGGAACAAGTTAAATAACTAATTATAGATAAGTTATTTATACTCTTTTTATATTATTCTAAATACTTAAAAACAAATTACAAAAATGAAGAAGTTTTATAAACCTGAATTCCTTCATCTACTAAATCACCAATTTCATCAATGAAATTTAGCAAATGAGGTGCTTTATTATGCAAATCTAATCCATCCTGATTTTCCCATTCTTCCCAAAGAACGAATTCAGTTTCGTTATAATGCAAATCATAACGTTTACAAGCTGCTTCTTTTCTGGTTTCGGTAATTACATAGTTAAGCATTGATAAAACTTGTTGAGTTTTATCGGGTTTGCTTTTTATTATAGCAGTGATGGCTATCATAATTATAAAGTTTTAAGAGTTTGTTCTAAATGTTGTGTGTAATCTTGCTGAAAAATGTTAATATTTTCGGAGGTTGCTCCTTTTTCGACATCGTGAAAATGAAAACTATTTAACTTTTCCATTCCTGTAAATTTATTCATTTTATGAAAACCAAACATTGCCCCATCATCAACAGATGTTTCTTCGAAGAATTCTCCTGGCAATGTAAAAGCAGTTTTTGGTGCATTCCAGCTTGTGGTCAACATGTATTTTCGTCCGTGTAAAAGTCCACCAGTTCCGTAATTGATATCTGGATTGACACGACTTCTTCCATCGCTTCTGTAAATTCCGTTGTTGTGTCCTTCGGTAAAAACGTCGTCAATGTATTTTTTAAAACCGTTTGGCAATTGGAACCACCAAACTGGTGTGTGGTAAATGATTAAATCTGCCCAAACGAATTTTTCAACTTCTTCTTTCAGGCTGACTTCGTCGTTAATATTGGTTGTTTTTATTTCGTAATTGTTACTTTTAGAAAGAAAATCAATTGTCCAATTTTCGACAGTTTGATTGAATTTTCCTCCTGAATGAGCAAATTTTTGCCCGCCGTTAATGATAAATACTTTTTTCATGTTTAATGTTTCTAGTTTTGTTTTGTGTGAGGGGTAGCAGCGATATCCTTTTGTTTTTTTCTTTAAAAAACAAAAGATTTAGCGGATGACCCGACCCGCTTTTTCTGCGGGTCACACTCAAATTATTCTTATTATTTTATTTTTGAAATTACTTGATTGATAAATTCTAATTCAGAATTGGAAAGATCAAAATCCATTGCTTTTGCGTTAGAGATTGCCTGCTCTGCATTTCTAACTCCGGCCAAAACAATTGTAATTCCTTTTTGTAAAGTTGTCCAGCGTAAAACTAATTGTGCCAAACTTGCGTCTTTTGCTTGTGCTAATGAACTCAATTCTTCAACCAAAGTCTTAACTTTTTGAAGATCAAACTGACCAAAATAACCATTTCTATGATCGTTATCTTTTAGTTTTGCATCAGTGAAATATTTACCTGTAAGCAATCCTCTTTCCATTGGACTGTAAGCAATAATGCCGATGTTTTCTGCTATTGTAAGCGGAATCAAATCAGCCTCGATTTTACGATTCAACATACTATATGAAACTTGATTTGATGCGACTTGAATTGTTTTTTGTGCTTCTTCCAATTGAGTAACACTGTAATTACAAACTCCCGCAGCTCTTATTTTTCCTTGCTTTATCAATAATTCCATAGCTTCCATCGTTTCACTGATCGGAGTTGTAGAATCTGGCCAGTGAATTTGTAATAAATCAATATAATCAGTTTGCAGTCTCTTTAAACTTTCTTCTACTTCTTTAATGATGTTTTCTTTGGATGAAAATTTATAAACAGGAGTTTTTATTCCGTTATTATCGGCATCAAAGAAAAAATCACCTTTACCATTATTACTTCCATCCCAAACCAATCCAAATTTAGAAAGCAATTGTACTTTTGATCGATCTTGTGTTTTTAAAGCTTCACCTATCATTTCTTCGCTTAAACCAAAACCATAGAAAGGAGCCGTGTCTAAAGTGGTTACACCATTGTCAATTGAAGCATGTATTGAAGCTATTGAATCTTTCTTTTCGTTTCCACCCCACATTGATCCTCCAATAGCAAATGCGCCGTATGTAATAGCAGATAATTCAAATTCGGTAGTGCCTAATTTTCTATATTCCATGAGTTATTTTTTTATGTTGAATAATTATTTAGCAAAAATATACCATTTTTAACACATTTATATTGTACATATTTTCTCTTTTTAGGTATATTTGCAACTTCAAACTAAATATAGCAAAATGAAAAAAGAAAACTTATATGAACCTTTTACAGTTTCATTTGAAACTTTGGATGAATATCCAGATGTTGGCGACAGTCATAATTTTTTTGAATTGGTCTATATTTTAGGTGGAACGGGTTCACAATGTATCAACAAAAACATTTTTGAGTATGATGCTGGACATTTGTTTTTGCTAACACCCGAGGATTGTCACAACTTTACAATTGAAACTAAAACGACTTTTTTCTTTTTGAGGTTCAATGATATTTATTTGAAAAATTCGAGTTTACAAAATGAAAATATTCAGCGATTGGAATATATTTTGCAAAATGCCAATCACCAGCCAGGTTGTATTTTAAAAAATGATACCGATAAATGTCTGGTAAAAGTGATGGTCGAAGCTATTATTCGGGAGCATGAAGATAAAGACGTTTATAACAAAGAACTAATTCAGCAATTAGTGAATACTTTGATAATTATTGTGGCAAGAAATATCGCGAAATATTTGCCTGAGCAGGTAAATATTGACAGTGAGGCAAAAGCGATGGATATTTTGCAATACATTCAGAATAACATTTATTATCCTGAGAAAATAAAAGCCGAATCGATTAGTGGGCATTTTGGAATTTCAAATACCTATTTGGGACGTTATTTCAAGAAACACGCCAATGAAACTATGCAACAGTATATTAGTAATTATAAAACAAAATTAATTGAGCATCGTTTGCAGTTTAGTGAAAAACGTATCAATGAAATTGCTTATGAATTTGGTTTTACTGATGAAAGCCATTTTAATAAATTCTTTAAAAAACAAAGAGGAAACAGTCCATCAGAATTTAGAAAAATAATCCGAATTAGTGCTTAATCACTTATACACACGAATTAAATTCCCTTCACTCTTATTACTTATTAATTTACTTACAAATATTTCTGTATTTGATGCAATTCATTAAATAAATTTTATTATATTTATAAAACAATACTGACTGAATACATAACTTAATTTAAACAATAATGGGAAAATTTGTAGTTACTAAAAGAACAAATGGTGAATTTCAATTTAATTTAAAAGCTGCTAATGGTCAAATAATTCTGGCTAGTGAAGGTTATACAGCAAAAGCAGGTTGCCTTAATGGCATTGAATCTGTAAAAACCAATTCTCAGGATGATGGTAAGTTTGACAGAAAAACATCCTCTAATGGCAAAGAATATTTTAATTTAAAAGCTACGAATGGTCAAATTATTGGCACTAGTGAAATGTATGAAAGTACAGCCGCCAGAGAAAACGGAATTGAGTCGGTTAAGAAAAATGCACCAGAGGCAACTACAGATGATCAAACCGATTAATTGCATTCAATAAATTATATAATTAAATACAATATTTTAAAAGAAGTCCCAAGCCTTACTGATTCAAAAAATAAGCTCTTTCAAATAGTAAATATACTATCGGAAAGAGCTTTTCTTTTTATATAGTAAAAATAAACTACTCTAGTTAATAACAGAACATTCTGTTCCCAAAAAAGCCCAAACACTGTAATGTTTAGGCTCTTTGACTTTATATCACTTACTATTCGTTCTTATTTAAGCTTATACTTTTGATTATTGTACAAATAGAATGCCGAAATCACATGAGCTAATGCATCTTTGGCTAGATCTTCATTAAGTTTTTTCGGTGTAAAAATAGTGTCCTTTTCGACATGAAATTGCAATGCTTTTTTATTAGGTTGCATAATCACTACTTCATTTCCAACACGAAATGCATTGATATCATTAAATTGCATTATGGCTCGTCCTTCAATCGCATCGGGAAAATTAAAGAGATTTCTTCCTGCCATTGGTGTTTTTACATCCATTCCAATTTTACTCAACAAAGTTGGTTGTATATCAATTTGACTGCATAATTTATCGTATCTAACTCCTTTTGAAACTCCAGGTCCAATAATCAGAGCTGGAATATGAAATTTATGTATTGGCACAAGATGTTTCCCATAAGTTCTGGTATTATGGTCGGCAATCACCAAGAAAATAGTGTTTTTATAATACGCTTCTTTTTTAGCTAATTCAAAGAATTTACCAATTGAGTAATCTGCATATTTGATAGCATTATTTACGGTATTTTTTTTCTTATCATAAAGCGTAATTTTTCCATCAGGAAATTCAAAAGGTTCGTGATTGGAAGAAGAAAACATTAAAGAAACAAAAGGTTTTTTCCCAAGACTTTTAAAATAATTATTAGCTTTTGCCATCACATCTTCATCAGACCAACCCCATGTTCCGTGAAAAACGCTTCTATCTGAATCAAAATCATCTTCATCAATAATTTTATCAAAACCATTACCACTAAAAAAAGACCCCATATTATCAAAATTGGCCATTCCACCATAAATAAAACTAGTGTCATATCCCTTTTCTTTCAATAAGGCCGCAATAGTGTAGAAATTAGATTGCGAATTATTTAATTTTACTACACTTTCTGATGGAGAAGGAAGAAAGCCCGTAACAACAGCTTCAATACCTCGCACGCTTCGGGTACCGGTTGAATATAAATCGGTAAATAAAGTTCCTTCTTTTGTTAGTTTATCAAATTCTGGTGTCAATGGTAATCCTCCAAGCGAACCTACAAATTCTGAACCTAAACTTTCTTCAAGAATGATTACAACATTGTAAGGTCTGTCTATAACAGTATCTGATTTTTGAGTGTGCAAAAATGGAATAGAATCATTTGAAAATTCATCTGGTCTTACATTCATGTATTTTTTCACTCTTGAAATAGCTTCAGCATAATCCATTTTTCCATACATCTTCTCTGCATTTTTTTCATTTTTCATTGAATAAAAAGCAAAAGCAACCGTGTAAAATGAATTCAATCCTAGAGAATTGGTAAGGTGATCTGTAGAAAAAACAGCTATACTAGCATTAATAGGTCGTTTTGAAGTAAGACTTGACCTTGCGCCAAAAAACACGAAAAATGCAACAAAAGGAAACACTATCAATTTTGTTTTGTACCCTGAAATTTGTATTCCAAAAAGCTGCTTTCTATATCGTATTAGACTGAAAATAAACCCAGACATAACTACTGTAGTAATTATAATTGATACCAGATAACTTTTCAATAAAGTTCCTAAAACTTCCTTCGGATAAATCAGATAGTCAATAAATAATTTATTAGGTCTAGTGTCATACTCTTTAATAAAATCGAGAGTTGACAATTCCATAAATAAAATAAGGCTTAGAAATAAGATAAAATAAACAGTAAAAAAGCCTTGAATTTTCTTCAGTAAAGAATCTGGTATTAAAGTAATTAAAACCAAAGGCAAAAACAGAAGATAACATAAAATGATAAGATCTATTCGTAACCCAATAGGAAAAAGCAAGCCATAATCTTGGGTCTCAACGATACGGGTTTTAAAAAGTAAAAAAAGAAGAAATCGACTAACGTTAAGAATTATTAAACCAATTAGAAGAAAATTTATAAGCGGTTTTAAGAACTGAATTTTTTTCATGTTTTAGATATGTCTATCAGACTTTATAATTAGTGCAAATTAAAACAAATTTATACTACAACTTTGAATTAATTCTGATTTTTTTAATAGAAACTCTTTAAATTTCAGGCTGAAGAGGACCTTCATGATTCTCTGATTCTCCTTTTTTGAAATCAAGTTTACCAAATTTATAACTAAGAGAAATACCGAAAGATTGTACTGGTATATCTTTATTGTTTACTTGATAAAAACTGTCTCCATAACTACTTGATCGCTGATTCAAGTAGTTATTAAAAGGATTTGCCATCGTTATTCCTACACTTGCATTTTTATTTAAAAATTGTTTTCTAAATGCAATGTTGTAAAAGAATGATGCAGGACGTTCACCTTGAATGCTTTTTTGAGTAGAACGATAGTTTCCGACTATTTCTCCCATCATATCTGGACTAAATTTATAAGACAAATTTAGATTTGCTCTATAAATAAAGCTGTTAACACTCGCAAAGCCTGGAGTCGAATTTGTCCTTTCACCAAAGTCAAATGTACCTTTAATAGTACCCTTTTTATTCACAGGAAGCGAACCAAAAAGACTAGCACCATAGGTAGTTTCAGAGCCAATATTATAACGTCTTGTCAAAGTAACATCGGTATAAGTAGTTTTCCCTACACCAAACTCATTATAAAAAGTAGTAAGGTTTTGAATATCTTCAGTATTATAACGATAATAACCCGAAAAATAGAAATTGGCATTGTTATCGAAATTTTTACTATACCCCAACTCATATCTATTGCCTTTCTCTGTTTTCAAAAAAGGGTTTCCAGTGCTAATATTATGCGGATCACTTATATTAAAAAAAGGATTTAGGTCTTCAAAATCGGGTCTCTCAATACGAAAGGTATAAGAAAACTTAATAGACTGGCTATCGCTAATTTTATGTTGCATAACAAAAGAAGGAGCAAAAGTATCGTAATCAGGAATATTTACTCCAGCAAAATCAGCTGTAGTATTGGTTTTTTCGTAACGCAAGCCAGCTTGTCCTTCTAAAAAACCATTAAACAAGGTATAAGAACTTGAAAAATACACAGCATAAATATTTCTCTTGTATATAAAATTGTAACTCTGTCCTAAATCATTTATATAAACATTTCCATTTGACAAAGTATCTGAAACCACCTGACTTTCAATATTTTCAAAAGTTGATTTCGCTCCGGTTTCAAAAGTAAAACCCTCAGCTAATGGATAGGTAAAATCAACGGAAAGGTTAAGTTCATGATTTTTCCCAGGATTGTAATTTCGATTTCCTGATACTGAATTATCTTCTTGAATAATGGTTTCCTGAGAACTATTATTGATGCTTTTTCCAGAGCTAGAAGTAACTAATACATTCAATTCTTGATCCTTCTTATCAAATGTTTTCTTATACGAAATACTCCAATCTGTTGCATCATTTTTAAAACTTCCTGCTGATTTTCTTTCACTATTTAGTATTGACAATAGAGAACCATCTGTCAAATATGATTGCTGATTCTGTAAAGTAGTTCCAGTTGAATTATTTTCGAAATGATTAAATCCTAAAGTCGCTGATAATTCATCCTTTTCAGTTATACTCCAATTTAAATTTAATCCAGTCTGATAACTACTTCTTGTAAAAGGGTTTTTACCATTTTGATGAAGACTGCTAATCGTGTCGCGAGTCGGATTATATGAGGTACGATCGCTACTATTTCTTGTTATCGTATTTAATTGTTTGTTGCCACCAAAATAAATACCCGAGCCAAAATTTCCTTTCTTAGCATTTAAATTAAAACTACCATTTTCTAAACGGGTGCCAAGCGACAAATTAACACTACTGTTGATTCCCTGAACCTTATTCTCTTTTAAGATAATATTGATAATTCCTCCTGTTCCTGCAGCATCATATTTAGCTCCTGGGCTTGTGATTACTTCTATATTTTTAATCTGGCTGGCAGGTATAGACTGTAAAGCATCCGAAACACTGGCTCCAAAAATACTCGAAGGTTTTCCATTAATTAAAAACCGAACATTAGGACTTCCTTGTAATTCAACTTTTCCATCAATATCAACACTAACCATTGGTACATTTTTCAATATATCAGTGGCTACTCCACCCTGACTACTGAGGTCATTAACTGGATTATAAACCAATTTATCTATCTTACTTTGTACACTAGCAGCTTTTGAAGTAACTGTTACACCACTTAACTCATTAGCAATCGGAACAAGTAAAACCTCTCCAAAATTTAAATTATTGGATGAAGTATTAATAGTAACCTTTTCTATAAAAAACACTTTGTAACTAATAAATTCAATACCAATTCGATAAGTCCCTTCGGATAGATTATTAAAAGTAAAATGCCCTTTTTGATCTGTAGTTACTCCATTAAAAGGTTTGTTTTCCTCTGCCTTATAAATAGACACAATAGCCATTTCGATTGGAACTCTTGTTTGTGAATCGATAACCTTGGCAGTAATACTTCCTTTATTTTTGGTAGTTTGAGCTGTTGAAATAAGGGATAAAAAAAGTATAGAAATAAAAAAAAAGTAACGCATAATTTAGTTTATGACGCAAAACTAAATTTTAAATCTGAATAAATCCTGAATAAATATAAATTGATTATTCCTTAACAAACAAATTCAAAAGAAAGAAGTTGTAATTAAAACTAATTATTTTACAGTTTAAAATAAAAAATTCAAATTTCATTCAAATTTGAATCATTAAATTGCACTATGAAAATTTTAATCATAGAAGATGAGCAAGAAATTGCAAAAAGTATTAAAGACTACTTTAAGACTAACGGCATTCAATGTGAAACAGCTGAAAATTATGCACTGGCACTTGATAAAATAGATAACTACAACTACGATTGTATATTATTAGACTTAATGCTGCCTGATGGTGATGGTTTCGATATTTTAAAGGAATTAAAAAACAAAAACAAAACAGAAGGTGTCATCATTATATCTGCAAAAGAAACTCTTGATAGTCGTATTGAGGGTTTCAATCTCGGTGCAGATGATTTTCTAACTAAACCATTTCATCTATCAGAACTCTTAGTTCGAATGCAGGCACTTATTCGAAGAAAGAATTTCAAAGGAAACAACAATGTTATTTTCAATGAAATCAATATTGATATTTTATCAAAAACAGTAACTATCAATAACAAAAAACTAGATTTAACCAAAAAAGAAATAGATTTACTGCTGTTTTTAATTGGCAACAATAATAAAGTTTTATCAAAAGGAGCTATTGCAGAACATCTTTCGGGCGATATGGCTGATATGCTCGACAATCACGATTTTATATATGCACATATCAAAAATTTAAAAAAGAAACTGAATACTGCGGGAAGCGGTGACTACATCAAGACAATTTATGGTTTAGGATATAAATGGGAAGATGACTAAAAAATTACTACAAAAAACTACAAATCAATTCTTGCTTTTCTCAGCCATAGTGTTGTTAATTTCAGGGCTTATTTTCTATTATATTACCAATTATTTTTATATTGAAGAAACAGATGAATTTATAGAAAACCACAAAAAGGAATTTGTAAAATACCAACTCCCTACTTTTAAAATTTCGGATGTTTCTCTGTGGAATAAATATAACAAAAATGAAATTCTAATACCATCACACAGAGTTACAAAAGATACTTATTTTACTAAAATCTATTATGTCCAAATAGAAGAAGAAAAACAACCCTTTCGTGAGCTTAATAGTCCTATTTTTATCGAAGGTAAACCTTATACATATACGGTTAAAATAAATATCATTAAAAACAAACATCTGGTAAGAAGTATTGCAAAACTTTTTTTTATAATAATTATCATTCTGATGCTTGGTATTTTAATCATCGTTAAAATTTCATCCAAAAGACTTTGGAAACCTTTTTACGATACACTTCAACAAATTCAGGGTTTTGAATTGGATAAAAACAAAACGCCTGTCTTTATCTCTACAAAAATCGATGAATTCGATCAGCTTAACAAAAGCCTTTCTAAATTGATAGAGAAAAACATTAGTATTTATAAGAGCCAAAGAGAATTTGTAGAAAACGCAGCACATGAATTACAAACGCCGCTAGCCTTGTTTCAAACTAAAATTGACACATTACTTCAACTTGAACTCAGCAAAGAACAGTCTTCTATTCTAAGTTCTTTAAATAATGATGTCTCTAGGTTTAACAGACTCAACAAAAATCTTTTATTGCTTTCAAAAATTGATAATGGAAACTATCTTGAAAAGAACATTATAATTTTAAATGACTTTATAAATAAGCACCTTGACTTTTTTACAGAACAAGCCAAAGCAAAAAACCTTAGCATTGTTACTGAATTCAATACTGAGCTTAGCATTACTGGAAATTCTTCTTTAACAGAAGTATTAATCAATAACTTGTTTTTGAATGCCATTCGTCACAATGTAATGAACGGAAAAATCATTATTCGTATAGAAGACAACATGTTGACATTCTTGAACACTGGACAACCAAAACTAATGGTAATTGACAAATTATTCAATCGCTTTTCCAAAACAAATCCTTCCTCACAAGGAAATGGTCTTGGTCTTGCCATTATAAAAAAAATAACCGAACTCAACCAATGGCAAATCAATTATGCTTTTGACAATAACCTTCATGTTTTTAGTATAAAATTTTAAAAATTCAAACTTCCTACAGAATCCACTACTAAATTTGTTACTGTATTTTAAATCTAATAAAACACAATACAAATGAAACACACTATCCTTTTATTCTTGTTCGTTTTTTTTATCCAACATTCAAATTCGCAAAATTATTCAGTTTCAAAAAAAATAAATATAATTGGAAATGAAGGTTGGGATTATCTTGCTGTTGACGAAGTAAATCAACATTTATTTGTTTCTCACGGTAACGTTGTAAATGTTATTGATTTAAAATCAGATGTAACTATTACAACAATTCCAGATACTAAGGGAGTACACGGTATTGCGATTGCCAATGATTTAAATAAAGCGTTTATTAGCAATGGAAAAGACAATTCAGTAACCATAATCAATTTAAAGACTTTTGAATTAATTGAAAAAGTAAAAATTAGTGGCGTTAAACCAGACGCTATTTTATATGATTCTTTTTCTAAAAAAGTCTTTACCTACAATGCAACTAGTAAAAATGCTACAGTCATTGATGCCAATACCAATAAAGAAATAAAGTCGATTCCGCTTGGTGGAAAACCGGAATTCTCAGTCACCAATACTAAAGGGTTAATTTATGTAAACATAGAAGATAAAAATCAAATAAAAACAATAAATACCAGTACATTAACAGTAGTTAATACATGGAGTATTGCTCCAGGAGACGAGCCATCAGGTTTGGCTTTAGATTTAGAAACAAATAGATTATTTTCTGTCTGTGGTAATAAATTAATGATTGTTGTAAATGCTTTAAATGGTAAAATCATAACGACTTTGCCTATTGGAGATGGTTGTGATGGTGTTGCTTTTGATGCTAAAAAGAAACTTGCTTTTAGCTCTAATGGTGAAGGAACTATTACGGTTGTAAAAGAATATAGCGCCGATAAATTTTCTGTTGTAGAGACTATTGCAACACAAAAAGGGGCACGAACTATTACTTTGAATAAAACGACAAATCAATTGTATTCGCCGACGGCTGAATTTGGAACAAAACCTGAAGCAACAGTAGAAATCCCTAATCCAAGAGCTACAATTAAGCCCAATTCTTTTGCAGTTTTAGTTATTGAAAATACTGCTCAATAGTTTATAATTTTGATTAATTTTATACAATGACATTCAGGCTTTTAACCATACTTTTTCTCTGCTTTTTTAAGTCCTTTTCCCAAGAAAAGAATTTAAACTATTTCCTCGAGAAAGCACAGAAGAATTCTCCATTACTAAAAGATTATAACAATCAAATCGAAGCTACATCTATTGATAGTTTGTTGTTTCGTGCTAATCAAAAACCATTGGTTACAGGGAATTTAAATGCTATGTATGCTCCAATTATTAATCATGTTGGTTATGACGAAGCAATAACTAATGGTCAGTCTATTTCGGGATTATTGGGTGTGAATAAGCGCATAATGAGTAAAAATCAAATCAATTCACAATCAGAAACATTTAAAATAATAAAGGATGCTTTGGTTTTAAATCAAAAAGTGGCCACAAAGGATTTAAACAAATCAATTATTTCTCAATATATAACTGCTTTTGGAACTTCAGATCAAATCGACTACAATCAAAAAATAGCAACGCTTTTAAAAGATGAAACTTCTATTCTAAAAAAGTTGACACAAAATTCCATTTATAAACAAACCGATTATTTGATTTTTAATGCGGCAGTAAAGCAACAAGAATTGACTCTGTTGCAATTGAAACAACAATACCAAAATGATTTAGCTTTGCTAAACTACCTTTCAGGTGAAACTGATACTACTTTTGTGAATTTGAAAAAACCTGAAGTAGAACTCAAAACAATTACTTCATCAGATAAAACTATATTTTTAAAACAATTTGAAGTAGATAGTCTAAAAATTGATAACCAAAGTAAACTGATTGACAATGCCTACAAACCCTCAATTTCTTTGCTTGCTGATGCGGGATATTTATCAAGTCTTTATTATCAACCATATAAAAATTTTGGCTTCAGTGTTGGCGCTGGATTATCAATTCCTATTTATGATGGCAATCAACGCAGTTTGCAACATCAGAAAAACGAAACGGCTTTGGCTACCAATTTGGCTTACAAAAACAATTTTAACAAACAATTTAGGCAACAACTATTGATTTTGAATCAGAAATTAAATCAAGTTAATGACGTCGAAAAGCAACTACAAGTACAACTCAAAATAGCTGATGCCCTAATAGAAGCCGACAAAAAGTTATTTGTTACTGGCGATGCACAAATCACCGAGTATATTATTGCCGTTGGGAATTTACTTTCTATTAAAAGTGCTATCACTCAAAATTACATCAACAAACTTCAAATTATTAATGAAATTAATTATTGGAGTTTTAATGACTAATAATATGAAAAAAAAAACATTGCTTTTAACCCTAATACTCCCCTTTTTTATTGGATGTAAAGAAACACCTCAAGCCGAAAAAGAAGTTGAGAAAAAGATTCCAGTTACTTTAACTACGATTGATACAACGGCAATTGTTAGTTATACTGATTTGAATGCAACTGCTACTTATTTGGTAAAAAATGTAATTAAAGCAAACGCCACTGGTTATTTAAATTCTGTAAATGTTGCAACCAATGATTTTGTTTCAAAGGGAGCTGTTCTATTTTCGATAAAAACTAGAGAATCAAAAGTTTTAGGAAATACAGTAAATAATATTGACCCAAGTTTACATTTTGGTGAAGCACTAAAAGTTAGAGCAAATACAACTGGTTATGTTACTTCTGTAAATGTTCAGCAAGGAGATTACGTTCAGGATGGAGATGCTTTGGTAACAATAAATGATGTCAAAAGCTTTGCTATAGTTTTGAGTTTACCTTATGAATTAAAAAAATATATTGCTATCGGAAACCAATTGGAAGTGTTGCTTCCAGACAATTCATCAATAAAAGCAAGCGTTCAAAAATTTATGCCAACTGTTGATGCCACGTCTCAAACCCAAAATGTGGTTTTAAAAATTAATGCCAAACAAAATATACCCGAGAATTTGATTGTAAAAGTTAGGATTCATAAAAGTTCAAATACAAAAACAATTTCGCTGCCAAAAGCTGCTGTTTTGACTGATGAAACGGAAACTGATTTTTGGATTATGGAATTGATCAACGAATCGACAGCCATAAAAATTCCAATCAAAAAAGGAATTGAAACTCTAGACAGAGTGGAGATTGTTTCGCCAATTTTGACTCATGATGATAAAATTTTACTTACTGGGAATTATGGCGTTGAAGATACTATTCAGGTTAAAGTGATAGCAAAATAATTATACATGAAAAACTTTTTTGTTCGACATAAGCATGGTTTAAGCACTATTATCTTCCTAATTATTTTGGGTGGTTTTTTTGCTTATTCAAAAATGCAAACGAGTTTATTTCCAGAAATAACTTTTCCTAAAATAAAAATCATAGCCGATGCAGGACAACAACCTGTCGACAAAATGATGATTATGGTTACCAAACCGCTAGAAAATGTGATCAAAAAAGTTCCTGATTTACAAAATATTCGTAGTACAACAAGTAGAGGAAGTTGCGAAATATCGGCTTTTATGGACTGGAATTCTGACATTGATTTGGCAAAAACCCGAATTGCAGAACAAATCGAACAAATAAAAAATGATCTTCCACCTGATACGCAAATTACGGTCGAAAAAATGAATCCTTCCATCCTTCCTGTTATTGGTTATGCTATGGAGGGAAAAGGAATGTCGGCGATTGAACTCAAGAAAATTGCCAATTATACTATCAAACCATTCCTTTCTCAGATTGGCGGTGTTTCCGAAATTAGAATAATTGGTGGTAAAGAAAAGGAATATTGGTTGTCTTTGGATTTTGATAAAATGAGAACACTTGGCATTAGTCCAAATACAATTACTCAAGTGATGAGTCAAACCAATTTTATAAAATCAAATGGGTATTTATCAGACTATCGCTATTTGTATCTCACCATTACCAATGCTCAGGTTGATAAAAAAGAAGAACTCGAAAACCTTGTTATTCTCAATAATGGTAAAGGAATTGTAACGCTAAAAGATATTTGCAGCGTTGAAATTCGGGAAGCTAAAGAATACATAAAAGTCAATGCAAATGGTAAAGAAAGCATACTAATTGCGGTGATCAAACAACCAAATTCGAATTTGATTACTCTTACCGATGAGATGAATAAAAAAGTGGAAGCTTTAAAAAAAATTCTGCCGTCAACCATCAAAATTAAACCTTATTATGAACAAGCTAGTTTTGTAAATGATGCTGTAAAAAGTGTCACAGATAGTTTACTCATCGGGTTATTATTAGCGATAATTGTAGCTGTTTTATTTTTGAAATCAGCAAAAGCCAGTGTCACAATTTTAATTATTATCCCAGTTACTTTGGGATTAACACTTATTGTTTTGTACCTGACTGGGCAAACGTTTAACATCATGACTTTGGGAGCAATTGCTGCTGCTTTGGGTTTAATTATTGACGATGCGATTGTTGTTGTCGAACAAATTCACAGAACGCACGAAGAACATCCAGAAGAACCAACAACTTCGCTTTTGCAAAAGGCAATTCGGTATTTATTTCTGGCAATGGTTGGTTCATCAATAAGTACCATCGTTATTTTTATTCCTTTTGTATTGATGAGTGGCGTGGCAGGCTCTTATTTCAAAGTACTTACAGATACAATGATAATTACTTTGGTATGTTCTTTTTTTGTTACCTGGTTATTGTTACCTGTTGTTTATTTAGTGCTTTCTAAAAATGAAAAAAAATCAACTATTACTAAAGAGACAGAACCAATTCATGAAGTAAAAACTCAGAATTGGGTGGCTTATTTTATAGCCAAACCCATTATCAGTATTGGATTTTGTCTCATTTTGATTCTTTCTATTATACTAATTCTTCCCAATCTTGAAACTGGTTTTTTACCCGAAATGGATGAAGGCAGCATTGTTTTGGATTATGAGAGTCCACCAGGGACTTCATTGGAAGAAACCGACAGAATGCTGAAAGAAGTAGAAAAAATCATAGTACAAATTCCAGAAGTGGAAGCCTATAGTCGCCGAACAGGAACTCAAATGGGATTTTTTATTACCGAACCAAATAGCGGTGATTATTTAATTCAATTAAAGAAAGAGAGAACAAAAACCAGTAATGATGTTATAGATGAAATTCGTCAAAAAGTTGAAGCTACACAACCTGCTTTGCGAATTGATTTCGGTCAGGTAATTGGAGATATGCTTGGCGATTTGATGAGTTCTGTTTCGCCAATTGAAGTGAAAATTTATGGAACGAGTCAGGCAGAATTACAAAAAATAGCAAAAAAAGTAAATGCAATTGTTGAAAATGTAGAAGGAACCGCAGACGTTTTTGATGGAATCGTTTTGGCGGGACCTGCAATAAATATTGAACCCAATTATACAAAATTGGCACAATTCGGAATTACACCTACTGATTTACAATTTCAAATGCAAACGGCACTCGAAGGAAATGTTGTGGGTAGTTTGTTAGAAAATGAGCAAACAACTCCCATAAGATTGATCTATACAAATTCTAAAAACCGAACATTGGCTGATATAAAAAAATTGCAATTGTTCTTACCTAATGGACAAGTTGTACCGATTTCCAGTTTGGTTGATATTTCTGTTCAAAAAGGAATTGCTGAAATTCAGCGTGAAAATTTACAAATGATGGGAGTGATTACTGGGAGGTTGGACAATAGAGATTTAGGAAGTGTAATGCAGGAAATTCAGCAAAAGGTAACTGATGAGATTCATTTACCAAGTGGTTATTATGTCGAATATGCTGGAGCTTACAAAGAACAGCAACAATCCTTTAAAGAATTGTTGATAATTTTAATTAGTTCTTCTTTATTGGTTTTTGGTGTGATTTTATTTCTATTCCGAGATGTTCGTATTGCTTTGGTGATTCTTTTGATTTCGATTTTAGGAATTTCTGGTAGTTATCTTTTACTTTTTATAACTCAGACTCCTTTAAACGTGGGAAGCTACACAGGAATTATTATGATTGTTGGAATTATAAGCGAAAATGCCATATTTACCTTTTTACAATTTAGAGAAACCTTTAAATTGACCAGAAATGTAAACGAATCTATAATCTATTCGATTTCCACCCGATTGAGACCCAAATTAATGACAGCTTTAGGAGCTATAATTGCCTTGTTGCCTTTGGCTATTGGAATGGGAACTGGCTCTGAATTGCATCAACCACTTGCGATAGCAGTTATTGGAGGTTTTATTATTGCTCTTCCTTTGCTCTTAATCGTATTACCAACTTTATTGGCTTTGATTTATAAAAATGAAAAACACTTTATGCATTTTGATTTAGAGCTATAATTTTAAACATATAAGTCATATAAGCTAAAAAAGGAAGTAGATTATCAAATAGTAATTAAAAGAGGATATAAGTTAGTAACTCTCTTTATAAAGCTATTGGTTTTACTTAAATGAACTATGTTTTTATTTGATTTTATCCAAATTAAAAACTTACATGACTTATATGTTTTAACATCATATCATATCCTATAAAATGATATCATTTACAGAATAAAGGAAATTATATGCACTTTTAAAATTGCATTACTAACCCGCATCCCATTTGTTTACCATTGTAATACGGCATAATCATCGAAGAAACTTTATTTTCTTTAGTTTTATTAGAAGTAAAAATTTTTCTGTTTACATAAGGATAAATCCAATAAGCAACCTTAGTACTTAGAATTCCAATTCCTGCTCCTGCAACCACATCTGTAACCCAATGCCTATTATTTACAACTCTAAAAACACCTGTTGCTGTAGCCACAATATAACCGCTTACTCCGTACCAAATAGATTTGTCTTTGTATTCCTGCCAAAGAAACTCGGCTCCAGCAAAAGCAGTTGCCGTATGTCCCGAAGGAAAAGAATTGTTGGAAGAGCCATCTGGCCTTTCTTCTTTAGTAATATCTTTTAAAGCTAGAACTGCAACACTCATCATAAGATAAGAACTAGCCAAAATAATCGATCTGTCTTTAAGATTATTTTTTCCCGCATCACCACAAGCATTTAAAACATAAACCGAAGCAGCTGGAGCATATTGCATAAAATCATCAATCGTAACTTTTTCGTCAATATGCTCATTAACCTCTTCTTTAACCTCGGAATTAAAACTCTTGAGCTGATCACTATTAAGACCAATAAATCCATAACCAATTAATACAGTCGGAATAATTAATTGTTTGTAATTAAACTTTAAATTTTGTACCGTATCTTTTAAAACAATAGTATCGGATACATTGTTTTGAGCTATTACACATTGGGCAAATAAAAATATACCAAAGAGATTAAGACATTTCATTTTTAATTATTTAAAAACCAATCCAAATTACAGAATCAATTTTGAATTAATTCTGATTTTTAAAATAATTTAGTTGAATTTGAGTTTAATTATTTTTTAAGGAAAATATTTAGTCTTGTTAAAAATATTGATTCTACAGTTCGCATAATCCTCTCTTTTATTAAAATCGAGTTATTACTGTGTTTCATAAAAATAAAAAAACAGCTTGAAGAAGCTGTTTTCTCTATATATTTCGTGCTGTTCCAGCTAACTCAAATTAAATTCTTCCTCTTTCAATTCTGAAATAAATTAGAAAATGATGTACTGTTCTATTAAATATCAATTTGAATTCTTTTTGCATATTATTTACAAATAATCTTGCTTTTTGGATAATAAAATCACTGGTGAATAATTCAAAAGTAACATCTATAACAAAATTTAATACTCTTTCTATTTCATCAATTTGTTTTAATCTAAAAGAGTTTATTCTCTGCGCTACTTCAGTAAATACATCCGTATTTTTCCCTATTTCCAATTCTATAATATCCTCCAGGATTTGATTTTTTAATAATTTCCCAACATTACCTTTTTGAATCAACATATTCAATTCTTCAATTTTCTGAGTGATTTTTAGACTTTGATAGCTTATATCCAAATAATTCTCTTTTGTTTGGAAAAATGTATTTTTTAATTTCTTAATTAATTCTGCATTTTGACTATTAACAACATCAATACCTATTTCAATTACATAAAATTTAGTCGGAGTATGTTTTGCAAAATGTAGTATACTATTAACACTAGATGCACTCTTAAGAATACCTGTATGCTGTTTCTTAATGCTTTTTCTTTCCCCTTGCTCACCAAAACTATGTTGAATAGTTCCTTGAGAACAGTATGCAAAGAAAATAGGTGATGTTTTCAATAATTCCATACTTAGTCTAACATCATCATGAAAAATCATATCAAATTCTAGAAAGGTCATTCCATCAGGAAATGTTATTCCCTTAATGTTTCCTCTGGCAAAGTAAGACTCTACTACCAAATTGAATTCATCATTACATAGTGTTAATATACCATTGAAATTATCTTTCAAATCATTAAAAACATCTTGTGTTTTTCCAGCCTTCAAGTATATACTTTTCATTTTTAATGGATTTTAGAATAGATCTCAGTTTTTTTCACTCTTAAAAGGAATTATAAAATGATTTTATTTTTCATTTTTGACATATTCAAATTTCGTAATACACTCACAAATAGCGTTATATAATTTTTGTATAAAGTTTCATAATTTTTATAATTTTAGTACAAACCAAATCTCAACAATTCGATTACTTAAAATTTTTAATAGTAAAAAGGGTTAGAATATAATACTCTAACCCTTTTTTATTGACTTGTTAAGTACAAGTCATCATTTTGCATCCTAATCAAAGCCATACCTACTTGGCTTTGATTATTGATGGTATTTAGCCATTTCAATTCATAAATTCCTAGATGCAATTAATCATAGATACCCCCCATATCTTTTAGATTTATTTTAGAATTTATTTTTTGAAATCACTTTTTCTTTGTTCCATCAGTCATCACGTCATTAGCTTTGCTAATACCGATAGCTATAGCAGCACCTTCGTCCAATTTTCCATCTACTAATATTGCATTGGCTATTTCAATAGCTTTGTGACGAACTTTGGTTGGAAGATTTTTCATCGCTGGCGGATAATCTTTATAGGACCAAGGCATACTACTTTATTTTAAATTATAAAATGCATTTTACTAATTTCAACTTGCGTTTTAATGATATTCCAAATTTATAAATCCCCTATTTTACTATTTTATAAAACTTTTAGAATTAATTATATAATTTTCACATTGGTAGTCAATAAAATAAAAAGCCCTAAACATTTTTTATAATGTTTAGGGCTTTCTTATGGCATTTTTAAATTGATTTCTATTTAAACAAAGGCGAATACTTTTCTTTATTTTGAAGCATTATTGAAATCAAAATAATAAATAAGACCGCAGCAAAAGGCAAACCGCTAGTGTCCTGCACAATATTCGTTAAAAGAATTCCAACCATAACTGGTAATATCATGATAGCTCCTAATGCTCTAGTCTTTGGAATGATAATTAACAATCCTCCCAAAACTTCGACCGCACCAGTAAGTGGCATAATCCAACCTATTTCGGTAAATGCAGCCATTGCTTTTTGCATTTTTTCAGGCAAATTCGCTGGCATTGGCATATAATAAAAGAACTTGTTGAGTCCTGCATTGATAAATAGAAGTCCGAATAAAAGACTCAAAACGAAGAAGATTTTGTTTTTCATTAGTATCTGATTTTTAAGTGTTAGCAAATAATTTATCCAATCCATTTAAAGCTATGGTAAATCCTTCTTTGAAGCCCATAACAAGTAGTTGTTCCAAATTGGCTAATGTTTCGTGTTTAATCGCAATATCTACAAAAGTAGTATTTTCTTTATCAACAAAATCAATATTCCACACAGAACGTGGCATTTCTTTATTTATATTACCGTCTTTATCACAAAAACCACTCAAAAACTTAAAATTAGTTTTAGGAGAGATAGAAGTAAAATCGGCCAATGCCCAATGTTCTTGCCCTTCTGGTCCACACATAGCATATAACCTTCGCCCACCTTCTATGAATTCCATTGATTTGGTTTTGGTAAACCAAGGTTTTGGCCCCCACCATTGATCAAGCAATTCTGGTTTGGTATAAGCGTCCCAAACCAACGCCAAACCAGCTGCGAATTCTTTTTTTACATGAACTGTATTCGTTTCTTTGTTCACAGTAAAATCGAATGTCAGATTAGTATTCATTACTTTTATTTTAAAGTTAATAATAAATCGTCTAATCTTTCAAGTGTTGAAGTCAATCCGTCTTTCATTCCCATTTGGATCACTGCTTCTAAATCTTGAAGTGAATCGTAGGTAACAATAGTTTCAACAACTGTGTTTTCTTTTTTACTTGCAAAGCTAACCAGCCACTTTGCCTGTGGAAAATCAGAATTAATTTCCCCAGCTTCATTACAAAATGCATCTAATGCTTTGTAATATTCAATTGGCTTTATTTCAAGATAGGTAGTCAAACCCCAATATTCAGTTCCATTAGGTTCTATCATTGCATAATGCCATTGACCACCATTACTAAAGTCCATTACTTTGGTTTTGGTCGTTAGTGGTTTTGGTGCAAACCATTGATCCAGGAGTTCCTTTTTTGTATAACAATCCCAAACTAATTGTTGGTCGGCAAGGAATTCTCTTCTTACTGTAATCGTATTCTTCTCCTTGTCTACAAGAAAGTCGAATTGTAAATTGCTGTTCATCACTTTTTCGTGTTTTTAATTGTTAATAATAAATCATCCAATTGGTTAAAACGAGTTTCCCAAATCTTTTTGAATTGCTCCAACCATTTGTCTATTTCCTTCATTTTGTCTATTTCAAGACTATAATAAATTTCTCGTCCTTGCTGTTCTTGTTTTACCAGCTCGCATTCTGCTAATATTTTTAAATGTTTTGAAACTGCCTGTCGTGTTGTATCAAAATGTTCTGCAATCGCATTTGGCGTCATAGCCTGTAATGCAATGAGCGTAATAATTGCTCTCCTTGTGGGATCGGCTATCGCCTGAAATATATCTCTCCTCATTTCCTTTTCTTTTTTTTACGAAACCAATTGGTTGCAAATATACATGCAACTTTTCGGTTTCGCAATTTTTTTGAAGTTTTTTTTAAACATCTGATTTAAAATATTCTACATCAAACAAATCAAAAAACTATTTAATAATTTGTAATTATTTATTTATAATTTAGCAAAATAATAGAACGTTACCCTAATTTTTGAATATTAAAGACGCCTTTTATGATATCGGAATATACACGAATTAGGCGTCACTGCAAATTACAATACGTTATAAACCCTTTATATAATGAAAGTTACAGACTATAAACCAAAAGTAATTTTAAGACCTTATATAAAAACATTCAGACTTATTGAAAGCGGGAATGAAATAATAAATAGGGTCTTACCGATGACTTCTCTTGCAATTTCGTTTCGAATTAATGGGCAGATAAGTTATATATCCGATAATAATTGTGAGTCCTTACCATCATCTACAATTTCAGGATTAAGAAAATCTGTAAGACTTATCAATTATTCTGAAAATACTTCTGCCATTATTATATTATTTACGGAAACAGGAATTTCTGCTTTTTCAAAAATGCCGGCTCACGAATTATTCGAAAAAACGGTTTCGCTTGACAATTTTTTCAATCAGAAAGAAATTCATCAGATTGAATCTCTGTTATTTGAAAATCAAGGAATTGAACAAAAAATTTCAATAATCGAAAATTTTCTATTATCAAAACTAGAAGTAAAAGGAAGAGATGACTTAATAACAGCAGCAATTGACAAAATCAATTCTACAAAAGGAAGTTTGAAAATTACTGAACTGGCAAAATCATTATACATAAGTAATGATGCATTTGAAAAAAGGTTCAGAAAAACTGTTGGAACAACACCAAAAAAATATTCGACAATTGTAAAGTTATCTTCGCTCGCAAAACAAGGTGATATAAATTTACTTGAAAGGGTTTTTGAAACTGGATATTATGACCAACCCCATTTTAATAAAGATTTTAAATTATTTACTGGGCAAAGTCCAACTGATTTTTATAAAATAAATTCCTTTTGGTAATTCAATGATTTTTTACAAGGATTTAGTTTTTGATTTTGAGAATTTTACAATAGTAATAATCAAAAAAATTAAGACAATGAAATCATATTGCAACTTATCATTTATCATAGTTCTGGTATTGCTCTTTACACAATCTAAAATCTATGGACAAAAAGAAAAAACTAGCGTAAAAAAATCAAATGCAACCGAAATGGAAAACCAAGATACAACAACAAACACAGTTTATTTTATCGACAAATTTTATGTTCCCAAAAGCTCTGTCAATGAGTTCAAACAAAAAGCGAATTATAACAGAACTTTTATCAAAACACTTGCAGGTTATATAAACGGAGAAGCCTTTGAACAAACTGACACATTAGGCAACTTGACAATACTAACCATCGCGACTTGGGAGAATCAAGAATACTTGGACAATGCAAAATCAATGATTCAAGCTGAATTCAAAAGAGCACATTTCAATCCTACTGAATTTTATCAACGCCTAAATATAAAACTTGAAAGAGGAGTTTATCAAGAGTTGGTGGAATAAAAAATAACGAACCGCTAACAGAAGTTTTAGTCTTTCTTACCATAAATTAAATCCCTTATACAATGGAAAATTACAATAAAGAAGTTACTGCCTATATCGATAAAATGGCAGATTTTGCAAAGCCTATACTTAACCGCTTAAGAGAAATAATATATAGCACCTGTCCTGATGTGCAAGAAAGTATAAAATGGGGAACACCTCATTATTCATACAAAGGTGACCATTTGTGTATGATGGGAGGTTTTAAGCAACATTGTTCGTTTAGTCTTTATAAAGCAGAATTAATGAAAGATAAAACCATTCAAGATAGCGTAAAAGCAGGAAAAAAGTTTGGATACATGGACAAATTAAAAGACATAACTGAATTGCCCAACGAGAAAATATTAGTTACATATATCAGAGAAGCAATGGAACTAAATGCTAACAGTATTGCAAAACCTAAACCTATAAAAGAGAAATCAACAGTTGAAGTTACTGCGCCAAAAGCATTTCTTGATGCATTAAAAAATGACAAAAAAGCAACCGAAATTTTCGAAAGCAAATCGCCTTCATTTCGCAAGAACTATATCATTTGGCTTGCAGATGCAAAAACGGAAGGCACACTGCAAAAACGAATTGATCAGTCTCTAGAATGGATAGCAGAAGGCAAAGATCGATTTTGGCAATCAAAAAAATAAAACTAAAATGAAATTATAGGCTGAATTTAATATTGTTTTGTAATTCAAAAAAATTAAAAATTTTAATAATGAAAAAAGCTAAAATCAGCCAAAAAATGTAAAACTAACAATAATTAATTACAAATAATGACAACTATAATTTCAGCAATTCTATTCCTCATTTTTGCTTTTTTGTCAGCAATTCATTTTTATTGGGGATTTGGCGGGCGTTGGGGAAGCCAAGCCGTTTTCCCCACAAAAGACGATAGCATAAAACTACAAATGCCTGGAATTATACCTACTTTGATTGTTGCTTTTGGACTATTAGTGATTTGTCTTTTTATTTTACAAAAAGGTGCTATTCTAAACTTCTTGATTCCTACTTGGCTTGACAAATATGGATTATGGGTTATTGCAGGAATTTTTATTGTCCGAGCTATTGGAGAATTCAATTATTTGGGTTTTTTTAAGAAAATCAAACACACTCAATTTGGCAAAAATGATACAAAATATTATTCACCGTTATGTTTAATTATCGGGATATTAGCAATATTAATGATTCTGAACCAATAAAAATTACAATAACAGTTGTAGGTATATCAAGAAACTAAACCAACTCTCCTAAACAAGAATCTGGAATAGCAAAAGCATTTACCAAAGCAACAGCATCTGGTCTAATATCCCAACAGAGCTGATTAACAATTGTCCGAATAGCTTTTGTTTTTATAGCTTCCATATAATTATCTTCTAAATACCAAGCTTTGTTTTTTTCTATTTGCGAAAGCGCGTATAATTGGCACAGTTTAGTCAAAATAGTTCTGCTGTTTTTATCTTCAACACTTGCAATAGCCATTTGGAATTGTTCCAAAACTACTCTTTCTAAATACGCTTGAGCCATATCTATCATTTGGTGCTGCACCACATTGAAAGCATCATAGGCATCCATACCGCTATCAATTAATTTTTTGATACGCTTGGCAGCCGAAGCTAAAATTGTTTTTTCCCTATGTTCAAAAGCCTGCAAATGAAATTCACTATCCAGTAAATGTACTTCGTCTGTTTTTCGGATTGCGATTGGATTTTTTTGAGCTACAGCCGATTTGGCATTTTCATAGACATAATTGATAATTCCAAAAGAACCCATTTCACCAAATGATTTTCTAAATTCTGACAAACGATTTTTGGCTACTAACTGCATCAAAACGGTATTATCACCTTCAAAAGTGGTGTAAATTTCAGTATCATTTTTCAAAGCGTCTATTCTGTTTTCGGATAAATAGCCTTTTCCGCCACAAGCTTCACGACATTCCTGTAAAATTGCCGTAGTACTCCATGTAGAATACGATTTTAAACCTGCCGCTAAAGCTTCTATTTCCTGCATTTCTGCTTCCGTTTTATTCAAAAACCGCTTGGTTAAATATTGCAATGCAAAATGTACCGCATATGTTTTGGCTAATGGAATTAATAATCTTCGCTGGTGCATGCGATAATTCAAAATGGGAACTTCTGAACCTTCTTCTGGTCCAAATTGTTTCCGCTGGTCACTGTATTTTATGGCAATGGTGAGTCCTGTTTTGGCAGCAGCCAGAGCCGAACGCGGAATTCCAATTCTGCCTCCTACCAAGGTTCCTAGCATTGTAAAAAAACGTCTGTTATCACTTGGAATAGGGCTTTCGAATTCACCTTTATCATTTACCGAAGCAAAACGATCCAGCATATTTTCCTTTGGAATATTAACGTTATCAAAACGAATTGTACCATTATCCACGCCATTCAGTCCCATTTTATGACCACAATCTCCAATCGTAATCCCTTTTAAAACAGTACCGTTTTCATCACGTAACGGTACAATAAAAGCATTCACACCATAATCATGTCCTGCAATAATCAGTTTGGCAAAAACAGTTGCCATTTGTCCATGCAGTGCCGCATTTCCAATATATTCTTTTTGTGCTTTTTCGTGTGGCGTATGAATCGTAAACGTTTGGTTTTCGCGATTATAAGTCGCAGTTGTTTCCAATCCTTTTACATTAGAACCGTGATGTGTTTCGGTCATCGCAAAACATCCTGGTATTTTCAGAGTACCAATGCCTTTTAAATATTTGATGTAATGCTTTTCAGTTCCAAGTGACATGACACTCGTTCCCCAAAGTCCAAATTGCACTCCAAATTTGATAACCAGACTCAGATCATGATAACTCAGCGTCTCCATAATAGCAAAATAATCAGATGGATTTTCACCGCCTCCGTATTGCTTTGGATATGCCATATTCCCTAGGTTTTCCTTCGCTAAAATTTTGCACCAATCGTATACTTTTTGGCGATATGCTTCAACATTTGTTATGGTTTCTAATTTAAATTCAGGTCCAGAAATAATGGATTTTACTTTATTGATAATCGGAGCTTGATTTCCATCTAAAACGTCGGTTATTTTTTGGATATCAAAACTAGCCTCCGTTTGGTGTGTAACTGTAAAAGTTTTTGCTTTTGTTTTGAAATTACTAATGGCTTCTTCTCCTAGAATTCCCAAATCATTTTCGAGTTTTACAAAAGAAGTTTCTAATTTTTGAATAGAAGCATCTTTTTCTGAAAGTGCAACAGCAATTTCAAAAATAGATTTTATGGCAGGATTTTGCTGAATAGTCTGCTCAATTTTGCTTTTCCAATCAGCAATATCCTGACGAGAAGGCGGATTTGAAATACTTATTTTAGAAAGCAATAGTTGTTTTTCATCTGGCGAAAGCCAATCCTGCGAATCAATAAATCCTTGTAAAGTCACAAACTCTTTTTCAGTCAGTAAATCATCAGACCATACAATATAAAAAAGAGGAATAAACGTTTGTAATTTAGTAGTTGTCATAAATTAAGAATATTTCAATTTGGAACTAGATTTTTCATAATCTATGAAAATACTGATTCTGATCTGTATTTGTTGTTAAGGTTCTGATAATTTTAAAATTTCATCGATAAAAAACCCTGAATACTTTACAATATCTAATCTCTCTAAAGAAATATAACTAAGTAAAATAAGCTCCTAAAAGTCAAAATCAGTTTCTAAATTCTGCAAAACAATATAAATGATTGTATCTTGCAACCATTAAAAAATAAAATTTACAATGAAACAACAATGTGTTATTTTTGATATGGATGGCGTGATTTGTCACACAAATCCACATCATGCAAAAGCTTTCGAAGCATTTTTCGATAAATACCAAATTCCACACTCAGAAAAAGAATTTGAAGAGCATATGTACGGAAAACATAATGGTTATATCATGACGCATTTCTTTAAGCGTTCTGTTACCGGAGAGGAACTTAAAAAGTTGGAAGACGAAAAAGAATCAATGTTTCGTGAGGTTTACAAAGATAAAGTAGAAACTATTCCACATTATTTGAAGTTTTTGTCAGCATTGAAATCCCGAAATTTTAAAACAGCTGTTGCTACCTCTGCTCCACGCGCTAATCTTGACCTGATTATTGGTGCTTTACAAATCGCCGATAAAATGGATTCTATGATGGCAAGCGAAGATGTAACGTCTCATAAACCAAATCCAGAAGTTTATTTAAAATCTGCAGAGCGTGTTGGTGCTGATCCAGCTGACTGTGTTGTTTTCGAAGATTCGTTTTCGGGTGTTACTGCTGGTCTTAATGCCGGAATGAAAGTAGTTGGTGTATTGAGTTCGCATACAAAAGAAGAATTACCGCCATGTCACTTTTATATCAACGATTATAGTGAAGTAAATGTGGATAAAATTTTGGATTTATTAAAGGGTTAATATTTTGTGGTTTGTAAAAAAGTAAAAGCAAATTGAAAAACAAAACAAAACTTTCTAAAAAAACGGATTGTTCTCGCCTAGCCCCGATGGAAATGGCATCCTTTTTGTCCCGATTTTTTCATCGGGATAAAAAGATATAATGGACAGCGGGACAACTGTTGCTACTAGCTAGAATGTTCTGCTCCTAAAAAATAATTAGTTTAACCACAAAAAAAAAGCCCTAAACACTTTGTAATGTTTAAGACTTCTTAGTAAAAAAAAAAAATAGTATTATTTCCAACCTCCACCTAGGTCTCTGTAAACAAAGACTGAGGCATCAAGTTGTTCTTTTTTGGTATCTATTAATTCAAGTTTAGATTCTAAAGCATCCCGTTGGGTCATCAAAACTTCAAAATAATCAACTCTGGCAGATTTAAATAAATCTCCTGCGACATCAATCGAACGATTCAAAGCCGATACTTGTTGAGATTTTAAATCATAGCTTTTTTCTAAATTACTGATTTTAGAAAGCTGATTTGAAACTTCTATATAAGCATTTAAAATAGTACGTTCATAATTATACAAAGCTTGAATTTGTCTTGCGTTTGCCGAACTATACTCCGCTTTAATAGCATTTCTGTTTATCAAAGGAGCCGCAATATCTCCCGCTAATGAATACAATAATGACTCAGGAAGCGTAAACAAATAAGCAGGTTTGAAAGCGTTAAGTCCTACCGAAGCTGTAATATCAAGTGATGGATAAAATTCAGCACGTGCTGTTTTAACATCTAGCTTTGCAGCTTCCAACTCTAATTCAGCTTGCTTAACGTCTGGACGATTCGCTAAAAGTTGAGAAGGAATCCCAGAATTAACTTCAGAAGGCAACAAATCCATAAAATTAGATTTATCTCTCTTAATTTCCTGTGGATATTGACCTAGTAAAAAGTTAATTTTATTCTCCGTTTCTTTTATGCTTTGAAGAATATCGAACTCCATACTTTTAGAAGCCATAACTTCAGCCTGAAATTTTTGAACAGCCAATTCAGTTGCTCTTGACGCTTCTTTTTGAATTTTTACAATTTCCAAAGCGTTACTTTGTAAAGTGATATTCTGTTTTACGATATCCAATTGACTATCCAAAGCTAACAATTCGTAATACGATTCAGCAACCTCCGAAATAAGATTCGTTATTACAAAGTTTTTACCTTCAACAGTAGCTAAATATCGGCTTACGGCAGCTTTCTTCGAATTGCGTAATTTTTTCCAGATATCTACTTCCCAATGTGCATAAGCTGCAATTTTAAAATCACCTAGTGGATCTGGAGTTTCAATGCCGGGTTTTATTTCTGTAGTAGCATCACCAGCACCTTGACTTGTATATCTTCCCACTTTTTCTACTCCTGCACCTGCTCCAATCCCAACAGATGGCAATAGTAACCCTTTTTTTACTCGGATATCGTTCTTTGCGATTTCGATTTCCTGCAAAGTGATTTGCAACTCCTGATTATTTTTCAAGGCAGTATCAATCAAATTTACCAAATTTGGATCCTTAAAATAAGTACGCCAAGAGGTATTTGATGTGTTCATCGTATCGGCAGTTTTACCGAAAGATTCTGGAACTGCTTTAGTTTCTGCCAATGGTGCTAAAGCTGGTGTACAACTTGCCACCGCCAGGCAAATACCTAGCGGAACAATATATTTATAAGACATTTTTTTATACAGCATGATGATCGTCAAATTCTTCAGTTAATGGATTCTCTTTTTGTTCATTTGTATATTTAAATCTTTCAGAAATTTTTCCGAAAACATAATACAATCCGGGAATAATAAATACACCACATATAGTTCCTATCAACATTCCCCCTGCAGCTGCAGTACCAATAGTTCTGTTACCAATTTTACCTGGTCCTGTTGCAAACGCCAACGGAAGTAAACCTGCAATAAAAGCAAATGAAGTCATTAAAATAGGACGGAACCTGGCTTTTGCGCCTTCCATTGCTGCCTCTAACACCGATTTTCCTGCGGCATGACGCTGAATTGCAAACTCTACAATCAATACGGCATTCTTACCTAGCAAACCAATAAGCATTACCATGGCAACCTGAGCATAGATATTGTTCTCTAAACCTGTACATTTAAGTAAAAGGAAAGCTCCAAATATACCCGCTGGTAATGATAAGATCACAGAAAAAGGCAATATAAAACTTTCGTATTGAGCAGCTAAAACCAAGTAAACAAATCCTAAACAGATAAGGAAAACCCAAATAGCTTGATTACCTTGTGCAACCTCATCAGCAGAAATGCCCGCCCAGTCAATATCATATCCTCTAGGTAATTTTTCGGCAGCAACTTCTTGAATTACTTTAATGGCAGTACCAGAACTATATCCTGGAGCCGCAGCACCACTAATCTCAGTAGAAGTGTACATATTATGTCTTGTAATTTCAGACAGTCCATACACTTTTTCTAATTTCATAAAGGCAGAAAAAGGTACCATTTCATCGCGGCTATTTTTTACATAAAGTTTTAAAATATCCTCTGGTAAAGCACGATATTCTGGAGCAGCCTGAACAATAACTTTATAATTAATTCCGTATTTAATAAAACTAATTTCGTAGTTACTTCCCACCAACGTAGATAAAGTATTCATCGCATTCTCAATAGATACCCCTTTTTGTTGTGCTAAGTCATTATCCACTTTCATCATATACTGAGGGAAACTTGCACTGTAGAAACTAAAGACATTAGATAATTCTTTACGTTTGTTCAATTCTTTTACAAAATCAGAATTAATCTTTTCCATTTTTTTGTAATCCCCTGAACCCGTTTTATCCAATAAACGAAGCTCAAATCCTCCTGCTGCTCCATATCCTGGTACTGCTGGCGGTTGGAAAAATTCGATATTAGCACCTGGAATAACTTTAGATTTCTCTTCCAATTCTGTCATAATCTCTTGAACAGATTGCTTTCTATCATTCCAATCCTTTAGATTAATCAAACATGTTCCTGAATTAGATCCAGTCCCTTCAGTCAAAATTTCATAACCCGCTAATGAAGAAACGGATTTTACTCCATCCATACCTTCGGCAATTTTTTGCAATTTCAACGAAATATCATTTGTTCTTTCTAATGAAGAACCTGGAGGTGTTTGAATAATGGCATAAAACATTCCTTGATCCTCATTTGGAATAAATCCAGAAGGAACTGTACTACTAATCAACCAAGTTCCTGCACAAAATCCTAAAAGCACTACAATAGTAACCGCTCTTCTGTTTACTATTTTTGCAAGTACATTTTGATATTTAGTTTGTGTAAGGTTAAAGAAATTATTAAAACCATCTATAAATTTATTTATAGGTGTTTTCTTTTGAGGTTTACCATGATTATTTGTTAACATCATTGCACAAAGTGCTGGTGTTAATGTCAATGCCACAACCCCTGAAAGAACAATTGCAGTTACCATTGTAATCGAGAATTGTCTATAAAACATCCCAACAGGACCAGACATAAATGTAACAGGAATAAACACAGCTACCATCAAGAAAGTAATCGCGATAATAGCACCTGAAATCTCGTGCATAGCTTCTTTAGTCGCATTTAAGGCCGAAAGATGCTTTTCTTCCATCTTGGCATGGACAGCCTCAATAACCACGATGGCATCATCGACGACAATTCCAATTGCCAAAACCAATGCAAACAACGTAATTAAGTTTAATGAAATATCAAAAAACTGCATGAACGCGAACGTTCCAATTAACGAAACGGGTACCGCAATGGCTGGGATTATCGTAGAACGCCAATCACCTAAGAAAAGAAACACTACCAATCCTACCAAAATAAAAGCTTCAATCAAAGTATGGATAACTTTTTCGATAGAAGCATCTAAGAATTTAGAAACGTCATATGAAATTTCGTAATCCATTCCTTTTGGGAATTTTTTCTTGATAGTTTCTAATTTAGCCTTTAAATCTTCAATAACTTGATTTGCATTACTACCAAAAGATTGTTTTAATACAATTGCGGCAGATGGTTTCCCATTCAAATTCGAATAAATATCATACATCGAACTACCAAACTCTATATTGGCAACATCCTTCAAACGCAAAATTTCACCGTTTGGATTGGATTTCAATATAATATTAGCATACTGCTCTTTGGTGGTAAACCTTCCAGAATATTTCAGTACATACTCAAATGACTGAGAACGTTTTCCAGATGCTTCTCCTGTTTTTCCTGGTGAAGCTTCCAAACTTTGACTTGATAATGCTTCCATTACCTCATCAGCAGAAATTTTATATGCTAACATACGATCTGGTTTTAACCAAATACGCATAGCATATTCACGAGTTCCTAAAATATCTCCAGATCCAATCCCGTTTACCCTTTTTAATTCAGATAAAACATTGATATCGGCATAATTATATAGGAACTTTTGGTCCGTATTTTTATCCGTACTAAAAAGGTTAACGTACATCAACATACTTGGAACTTCACGAGTAATCTTTACACCCTCTCTTACTACTAATGGAGGCAACTTATTGGTAACAGATGCTACACGGTTTTGAACGTTAATCGCAGCTTGATTAGGATCTGTACCTAAGTTAAATACAACTTGAATACTTGCTTCACCATCATTTCCTGCATCAGAAGTCATGTATTTCATTCCTGGAACTCCATTCAAAGCTCTTTCTAAAGGAATAACAACCGATTTGATCATTAATTCACCGTTAGCACCAGGATAATCTGCAGTAATATTCACCATTGGTGGTGATATGGACGGAAACTGGGTGATTGGCAAATTCATCACCGACAACACCCCTAAAAAGACAATCATAAGCGATATAACTATCGCCATAACAGGTCTTTGTATAAATTTATCAAACATTTGTTTCTATTTTTTAATGATTATACCAAACTTGAAACTACTCTGCTTTTAATCGCAAATGAGTAATAACTTCTTGAGGTTTTATGTAGTTAAATTTAATTTTATCATTGTCTTTAACCTTCTGAACACCCTCTAATAAGATTTTGTCGTCTACAGATATTCCACTATCAATCATATACAAATCAGGTATTTCTCCTTTAATCGTAATTTCTCTAGAACTTACTACATTATTTTTATCAACTACAAAAACATATTTTTTATCTTGAATTTCGTAAGTAGCTTTTTGTGGAATCACAATTACGTTAGGAAGAGGAACATCCATCAACACTTTTCCTGTTTCTCCATGTTTCAATAATTTACCTGGATTAGGGAATCGCGCTCTAAAGGCGATATTTCCTGTTTCATTATCAAATTCACTTTCAATAACTTCTACATTTCCTTTGTCTTTAAATGTGTTGCCATTAGCTAAAAGTAAACCTACCTTGGTTTGAGCTCTACCTTTAACATTGGTTTCATAGTCTAAATACTCAGGCTCAGAAACATTAAAGTAAGCAAACATTTGGCTGTTATCAGAAAGACTCGTAAGTAACTCTCCTTCATCAATAAGACTACCTAGTTTTTTTGGGATTCTGTCAATAGTTCCATCAAACGGAGCTCTGATTTCAGTGAATGACAAATGCACTTTAGCAAGAGCAACTTCAGCTTTAGCTTGGTCTAATTTAGCTTGAGCTACAGCCTGTTCATTTTTAGAAACTATATTTTTGTCTGCCAAAGTTTTAGCATTTTTTAATTCAATTTCAGCCGCTTTTTCTTCAGCTTGTGCTCCTAATAATTCAGCCTCATACACTTTTGGCATAATTCGGAATAACACTTGGCCTGCTTTTACAAACTGACCTTCATCAACATAAATATTTTGCAAAAAACCTTTTTCTTGAGCCCGAATCTCAATATTCCGGAATGACTTTATTTGTGCCACATATTGTTTAGTAAACACAGTATCAATTTTTACAGGATTGGTAACTGCAAAAGTTTCAACTTCTTCTTTTTCTTCTTTCTTGTCTGCACAGCTAGCAAGTGACAGCACGGCAAGTATGCCAGTGAACATGATTATTCTCTTCATAATATAAAAATTGGTAATTAAGCTATTGAAAATTAGGAATACAGAAATTCCTTAAGTCAAGAAATGACCATCAGCTACCAAGATGAAATCTAAGTTGTCGAAGATGAAAAATGATTAACAAACCAACATTAACATAAAAAAACATTGGACATCTATAAATCACATCTTTAGTAATTGATGTGAAATAGAATCAAATTCTTAAAACTCCTATTGAAAGATAAATAGGGTTTGAATAACCACAAGGTGTGGCTGAAATTTTATTATTTTTAGTGTAATCCTTGAAAATGAATTGACTTGAAAATGACAAATACCAATTGTCTAATAAACTTTGTTTACTTGCAACAAAATTATTGAATGGACCATTATTAAGATTATCACCACTATGAAACTCTTCGTCTAAATCTATATCAGCATCCTCTATTAAAACACTGCTTGATTCTAGTGTTTTATATTTTATTTGATGTTTTTTGACAAAATCCCAAGAAGGAGATTCACATATATTTTTAGGTAATGTAGTTGCATGCATCAATTGTCCACCACCTAGTAGCAGAATCCATAAATACATAAAATATACAATTACTCTTTTCATATTGTTGCCAAAATTAATAAAAGATTGAAACAAAAAAACCTTTTTTCAGTATTTAAATGTAAAAATAAAAGCGAAAACGTTTTCTTTAATATATATTTAGCAATATTCATACTTTGTTAACATATACATTTCATATTTTAGTACTAAATATACTATAAAACAAACTTTATAGGATCATTTTTTATAAATTCAAGCACTATTTTAAGAATAAAAAAAAGTATTAACTTACAAATACTAATGTATTTTCAATAAAATGGTTCTAATTATCCAAAAAAATTATTAGCACCCTCTTTATTTTAAGCAATAGAAATTCGTTTCTTTGTCGAAATGAACAACTAAAATTTCTTCATGCCAGAATATTTCTTCGATTTAGAATACAACAATCACATATATGATGTGAATGAAATCAATTTCAAAGAATTTGAGCGTTGTATATTTAATCATTGCACATTTTCTGCCTGTAACTTCATGGATATCATCTTTATCGATTGTGTATTTAATGATTGTATTTTTAACGAAGCTAAAATCAATCATGTCGGTTTGAGAACTGTAACATTCAATAGATGCAAAATAAAAGAAGTTAATTTTGCCATGTGTAGCAAACTTATTTTTGAAGTACATTTTTACGATTGTATTCTTGATTTTTCAAAATTTTATACCCTAAAAATAAAGGGGACCCCTTTTATCAATTGTAGCTTAATCGCAGTCGATTTTATGGCCACCGATTTGACGGAAGTAGTTTTTGAAAATTGTGATTTATATCGTGCTGAATTTGCAAAAGCAATTGCCAATAAAACCAATTTTAAAACCAGCTTTAATTATACGATTGATCCAAAAACAACTAAATTGAAGAAAGCTATTTTTTCTTTACAAGGATTAAAAGGTTTGCTTTATAAACACGAAATTATCGTAAACTAATACCTAAAAAACATTTAACCAATAATTTCCAAATGTTTTCCTTCTGTATCTAAAATCTGTTTAGCTCTTTCAATTTCTTGAATTGCACCCTTAACAATTACAATAAATTTTCCATATTTTATATGTTCTTCGCATTTTACCACTTCTTCTTCTTTTATTCCATTAAAAGATAAAAGTGAAACCAAACCACCCACAACTAGACCTATATTAAGTCCAGTTATAATTCCAACAAGAGCTCCACTACCGTATAAAAAACCAAATCCAGGAATAGCAAAAACACCAATACCACTAAGTAATCCGAGCAGTGTTCCTGCTCCCATACCGATAACTGCGGGTGTTTTTCTTATGGTATCTAAAGATTTAATATGAATGTGGTTTTCTACTACTTCTGCTTTACCTAATAGAGAAACATGATCCATAGAAAAATTTTCATGACTTAATTTTTTTATAGCATCAACCGCTTTTTCGTGGGTATCATAAATAGCAATTTGTGATTTCATAACATATCCGTTTTTAAGTTAATTTCAACACTATTCTATATCTTACTATCCTTAGTAAAGTTACGATTTAAAGCTGCTAAGATTACCTTAATTAACATTATGAATACACTAAAATACTTTCAATTTTACTTCTATCTCAGAAGATAATATTGTCGTTTTAATTAAAATATAGTATTTGAATCTTATCCATTACATTTTATCAAGTCGTTTTTGCATTTCCTCAAAACTCATATCCTCTTTATGAGTTGCAATCGACCATTTATAACCAAATGGATCCAAAACCTGCCCCACTCTATCTCCGTAAAATGTATTTTCTATAGCCATCAAAATAGTGGCTCCTGTATCAACAGCTTTTTGAAACACCACATCGACATCTTTAACGTATAAAATCAAACTCACTGGATTTCCACCAATGGTTTTAGGACTTAAATTTCCCCATTCCTCATTTTCTTCAGCAAGCATCAACAATGATCCTTCGATTAGTATTTCTGCGTGACCAATACTTCCATCTGGCATCATTAATTTGCCATGTTCTGTCGCGCCAAATGCATTTTTATAAAATTCTAAAGCATCAATACATCCTTTAATTGTTATGTAAGCATTTAATGTATGTGCGCTTGGATAAATATGTGAAGTTTCCATAATGTTCTGATTTAAAAATTTTTAATAAAAGTGATATTTAAAATTACTAAAAAAAACAAATTACACACCTGTAAAACAACACTATAACTTAAATTTAATACTTAATTTCAGTAGCATTAACATTAGGAATATTTAGAAACGTTGATCCTGCTCTACACTAAATCTTTCCTTTTCTAAAGAAAAAAAGGAAAGGCAATTGAGCGATCAGGGCTAAACACAAACATATTGCTTCCTTGTCAGCATAAAAAAACCGAAACACATTTGCTTCGGTTTTTTATTTTTAATTAACTATATCACTTCTTTTACTTTTATATTCGAAGAAAAATATAATTTTTATTTTTTATCAATGACTAAAAATACACTTGACCATGCAGGAATTGTAACTTTTATACCTTTATCTGTAGTTGCAGATTTTGCCTTTATAGTCTTATAATCCTTTGGCCCTCCGGCAATATTAGTTGTTCCCTGATCGTTAACTTTTACTTTTCTAGAAAATTCTCCGTTATCACTTTCTCCAGATAAAGTATACCAGTAAAAACGGGATCCCACTGAAATATTTTTAGTCTTAATTTCTACATTCTGAGCTGTAGCAGAAGCATTTATCAAAGTAACATTCGATTGTCCTGTATCATATACAGAACCATAAGCCTTAATGTCTTGATTTCCTGAAACTGTAGTTGGAACCAACTTATCTCCCAAATACTTTTGAAAGAAATACATATGATAAAAAGAGGGTCTGGGTGTCCAATCTGCTATTCCAGGTTCTCCTCTACTAAATAGTCCGTGATCATTTCCATTATCCCATCCATTTGCTAGATCCCATCTGGCAGCTAATCCATATTTGTTTTTTATAGCTTCAGCCTGCACAATTACTGCAAAAAGACCACTCACGTTTGAAACCTGTTGCTTCTGGTCTTTAGCCCACATATTCCATTCTGTAAATGCAAAAGGTTTTGAAACTGCATTATTAATTTTCAATTCATTACTTACAAACGTCATCATTTCTGAAGGTACTGTAGAAGCAGCTTTAATAATGGTTGCTGCTGTAGAATTTTCGTTGTAAGGCGTTATATAATTGTGTACAATATAATAATCAGGAGCAGTTTCCGAATCTGAATTAATTTCAGGCAACATCTTAGCATTCCAAGTCTTTGTATTTTCAACTTGATAAGACTGAGTTGGAGATTCCTGCATAACAGCTCCAATTTTAATTATTTTCCCAATTGCTTTGGCCGCTTTTCGCATTTCTCTTGCAAACACCTTAAAATGCTGTGCATAAAGCTTTCCCGTTAAAATCTCTGGCTGTCCATCTTTATTTCTTGAAATATCAATACGATATCCTGCTTCCCAATCAGCATAATTTTCATTCCCAATTTCCCAATACTCTGTTCTGCCATTATCATAAGTTACCCAATCTGCAGCTAATTTAGCAGCATCCATTACGGGGTCTTTGCCTGTACCGTATCTAGCATAACCATAATTACAAGTTATAATTCCTCTATTTTTTGTATTAGATAACATTGTATAATAATCATCTATAGTAGGTCTCCAATTTTCGTTTGTTTTACCAAATGTAAATCCTTGTTTGTTTCCATCCTTGTCAATATAGCCATCTGGAACACCTGGAGAGGCAGCATCTACAGCATTCCAAAAATAACAATCACTGCCGCTTCCTCCTGGCAATCTTACTATATGTGGTTCTAAATTTGTCATATCGGTTACAAAACTGGACTCATTTAATTTTCCAGACCAATTGTTAGCATTCTGTCCAAAAATTGAAGTCGGAACTTTAGCAATTATTTTTGATGCATCGACGGTAACGGTCGCAGATATTGAAGCAGGTAAAGTCGCAACAGTATATGCTGGTGCAGCATAAACTTTAGCTTTCCAATTATCTAAAAAGAAACCAACAGTACTGGCAACCCCTGGATCAATTGGTTTTACAATTACTTCTTCTGGTGTTGGTGTTGGAGTGCTTTCAGATTCGTTACCATTATCTTTTGAGCAAGAAAACAATGAGGTTGCTACTAAAAGCAAATAACAATTTTTAAATAAACGATAAATAGTATGTGGTTTCATAGTAGGTTATTAATTAGTAGTTTACTTTTATTGTAAAACTAAGTCATATATAAAACTACAAGTAATAGTAATTCATCAAAAGCCAAAAAAATAATTGCACTATTTGAAATAAAAAATAATTCTAAATCTATTATATCTAAAACCAACTAAATTAGTTTCTCCATAATATAATCCTCCATCAGAAAACCATTTCCAATTTCGATATTAACTTCATCAATAACTTTAAAGCCAATTTTTTCATAGAAATGTAAAGCTTTATTAAATCGATTTACATTTAATAAAAGTGAAGTAGATTTATTTTCTCTCGCTAATTTTCCAATGGTTTCAATAGTTAATTTTCCAATTCCTTTGCCTTGAGTTTCTGTTAAAAGATATATTTTATGAATTTTTGTGAATGCCTTGTTCTGATAATTATGTTCAATTCCAATAAACCCTAATACTGAGTCGTTGTCATCTTGAATCAAATAAAACAGTTGCTCTTTTTCAACCATTTGTTTCTTTAAAACATCCTCAGAATAAAACAAATCTAACATGTATTGCAGTTGCTCTAAAGATAAAATTTCACCATACGTTAGTGGCCAAGTAGTATAAACTATATCCTGAATTGTTTTAATATCGTTGCTAGTTGCTTCTAAAATTGTAATCATTTATTATTTTTAAAAAATTATTTGGTAAAAACCTGATTTTCTTGTTCACTTACTCTTATAAATGTGGTTCTTTTAGTTAGTTCTTTTAATCTTGAAGCGCCGACATAAGTACACGTACTTCGTAAACCTCCTAAAATATCCAATAGGGTATTTATAACCAAACCTTTAAAAGGGACCTGAACTGTTTTTCCTTCGCTTGCTCTATATTCGGCAACACCACCAACATGTTTATCCATTGCGGTTGTAGAACTCATTCCGTAAAATTGCTTGAATTTTTGCCCGCTAATTTCGATTAGTTCTCCCCCACTTTCGGTATGTCCTGCTAGCATTCCTCCCAACATCACAAAATCTGAACCTGCCCCAAAAGCTTTAGCAACATCTCCAGGCGTCGAACAGCCTCCATCGCTAATAATATGCCCTCCTAAACCGTGAGCAGCATCAGCACATTCTATAATTGCAGAAAGCTGCGGATATCCAACTCCCGTTTTTACACGAGTGGTACAAACAGAACCAGGTCCTATTCCAACTTTTACAATATCGGCTCCGGCTAATAAAAGTTCTTCAACCATTTCGCCTGTAACGACATTGCCAGCAATGATAACTTTATCGGGGTATTGTTTGCGGGTTTGCTTCAAAAACTGAACAAAGTGTTCTGAATACCCATTGGCAACATCAATGCAGATAAATCGAATCAATGGATTTACCTTTATAATAGTAGCAATTTTTACAGAATCTTCTTTTCCTGTTCCTGTACTTATTGCGATATAATTATAAAAATCTGGAGAAACTTTTTGCAGAAAATCATTCCATTCCTGAGGGGAATAATGTTTATGGATTGCTGTAAATAATTTCTCTTTGGCCAAAACTGTTGCCATTTCAAAAGTCCCAACTGTATCCATATTGGCCGCCATAATTGGAATTCCAGTCCAGACAGACGTACTGTGCAAAAATTTAAAATTCTGTTCCAAAGAGACTTCGGATCTGCTTTTCAAAGTGGATCTTTTGGGTCTGATCATTACATCTTTAAACCCTAACTTCAAATCAGTTTCTATTCTCATGGCTTTATATTTTGGTTACTTTCAAATATAAGATTTTTGAAAGCGAACTCATTAAAAGCTCATAAAAACTAATTATCCTTTTATCAACAAATATAATTTCAGATATTGATTTTAGAATTTAAACTAAAAACTCATTTTAGTGTGATGGCGCCTGTTCCTCTCAAAGACTAAAAACTGCCACCTAAACACTGAGTACTAAAATCTATCCGTGAATTGTTTCTCCTTTACCGTAATTAGCAATGATAGATTCTTCGTAAGCAAGCCATTCTCTCCAACGCTTTTCTACATCGATTCCAACACCATATTTTCTTGCATACGTTATGAATGTTGTGTAATGTCCCGCTTCACTTTCCATCAATTCTCTGTAAAAAATTGCCAATTCTTCATCTTGAATATTTTCAGATAAAACTTTAAAACGCTCACAGCTTCTAGCTTCAATCATAGCCGAAAATAATAAACGTTCAACCAAACCAGAAACTCGGCTTCCATCACCGCTTTTTTTCATATACAAATACAATTCATTTACATAATCATCTTTGCGCTCACGACCTAATTTCAATCCACGCTTGATGATTATATTATGCACTTGCTCAAAATGGTCAATTTCTTCTTTGGCTAGAGCCAATAAATCCTTTACCAAATCCTGATGCTCCGAATTATTGGTAATAATCGTTATCGCATTAGTAGCAGCTTTTTGCTCACACCAAGCATGATCAGTAAGAATCTCTTCTATATTTTTCTCTACAATATTTACCCATCTAGGATCGGTTGGCAGTTGTAATCGTAATACACCCATTTTTTTTAGTCTAAAAGTTAGAAAATCAAAAGTCATAAAGCAAAAATCGAAAGTCAAAATAAAATTTTTGACTTTCGATTTTAAAAACTTTTGAAATTATTTTTATTAGAAAACGAAAATAGCTCTTTCGCTCATCATTTCGTCAACTTCACTGGCTACAGCTTCAATAACGTCTTCGTTAGTATGATCTGTTAATACTCTATCGATCAAATCAACGATAGTATCCATATCTTCTTCAACAAGACCACGAGTTGTGATTGCCGCAGTACCCACACGAATACCAGAAGTTACAAATGGTGATTTATCATCAAAAGGAACCATGTTTTTATTTACAGTGATCTCTGCTTTTACTAAAGCATTTTCAGCTTCTTTACCAGAAATTCCTTTATTTCTAAGGTCAATCAACATCATGTGATTGTCTGTACCTCCAGAAATAATATTGTATCCTCTTTTTACAAAAGCATCAGCCATTGCGTTTGCATTTTTTTGCAATTGCATAGCATAAGTAAAGAACTCATCCTGTAAAGCCTCTCCAAAAGCTACAGCTTTAGCAGCAATAATATGCATCAAAGGTCCACCTTGATTTCCTGGAAAAACAGCTAAGTCTAATAAAGAAGACATCATTCTGATTTCACCTTTTGGAGTTTTTAATCCCCAAGGATTTTCAAAATCTTTACCCATCAAAATCAAACCACCTCTTGGCCCACGCAATGTTTTGTGAGTAGTAGTTGTTACGATATGACAGTGAGGAATTGGGTCATTCATTAAACCTTTTGCGATAAGCCCAGCTGGATGAGAAATATCAGCCATCAAAATTGCTCCAACGCTATCAGCGATTACTCTGAAACGCTCAAAATCCATGTCACGAGAATATGCCGAAGCACCTGCAACAATTAATTTTGGTTGTTCTTTAGTAGCTATTTCTTGAATTTTATCATAATCTAATCTTCCAGTTTCTTTATCTACTCCGTAGAAAACCGGGTTGTAAACACGTCCTGAAAAGTTTACAGGGGAACCGTGAGTCAAGTGACCACCGTGAGACAAATCGAATCCTAATATTTTATCCCCAGGAGTCAAACAAGCATGGTATACAGAAGCATTAGCCTGAGAACCAGAGTGTGGTTGAACGTTTGCATATTCAGCACCAAACAATTCTTTAGCTCTGTCTATAGCAATTTGCTCAACAACATCCACTACTTCACAACCTCCATAGTATCTTTTGCCAGGATATCCTTCAGCATATTTGTTTGTTAAAATAGAACCAGCTGCTTCTATTACTTCGTCACTTACAAAATTCTCTGAAGCAATAAGTTCTAGCCCGTGAATTTGTCTGTCTTGTTCTTCTAAAATAAGGTCAAAAATTTGTTTGTCGCGTTGCATTTCTTTGATTTTCGTTAATTCGATGCAAAAATACAAAAAAACGTTTGGTAAACAATTAGATTATAATATATTTGACAAGTAATTTTTCAACAAACAATAACATTATCATGCCAATAACAGCAAACGATACTACAAGAAAATCATGGTTAGAAGTACCTTCTGATAGTGACTTTCCTATTCAAAACATTCCGTTCGGAGTTTTTCTTACCAAAGAAAATATCGTTACAGTAGGGACTCGAATTGGTGATTTCGCAATAGATTTAGGTGCTTTACAACAATTAAATTATTTTGAAGGTATCGAATTGACTGACGATATGTTCATGCAAGACACCTTGAATGATTTTATTTCAGATGGACAAAAAACATGGAGATTGGTTCGAAATAGAATTGCCGAAATTTTTGATGCAACAAATCCTGAATTAAGAGATAATCCAAAACATATAAATATCGTAATTTTTAACATGGAAGATGTAGAAATGCAACTTCCTGTTCTAATAGGAGATTATACTGATTTTTATTCCAGTAGAGAACATGCTACCAATGTAGGTAAAATGTTTCGTGATCCCGAAAATGCTTTATTACCAAACTGGCTACATGTTCCAGTAGGATATCACGGAAGAAGCTCATCTATTATTCCATCAGGAATTCCAGTACACAGACCAATGGGACAAATCCTGCCAAATGGTGAAACTTCTCCTGTTTTCGGACCATCGAGATCAGTTGATTTTGAATTGGAAACAGCGTTCATCACTACAGATTGCAACATTATGGGAGAAACGATTCCTATTGCAGAAACAGAAGATTATATTTTCGGAATGGTTTTAATGAATGACTGGAGTGCTCGGGACATTCAAAAATGGGAATATGTACCACTAGGTCCGTTCCTAGCCAAAAATTTTGCTACGTCTATTTCTCCTTGGATCATCACTATGGATGCCTTGGAACCTTTTAGAACCAAAGGACCTAAGCAAGAACCAACACCTTTTCCTTATTTACAACAAAAAGGAAAACATACATTCGATATTAATCTTGAGGTAGCTATTGCTCCAGAAAATACTGAACCAACTGTTGTTTCAAGAACCAACTTTAAATACATGTATTGGACTATGAGCCAACAATTAGCACATCACACCTCAAATGGATGTCGTGTTAATTCAGGTGATATGATGGGCTCAGGGACCATTTCAGGCCCTACACCAGATAGTTATGGATCAATGTTAGAATTGAGTTGGGGCGGAAAAAATCCTATACATCTAAATGACGGTAGCGAACGTAAATTTATAAACGACGGTGATACTGTAATAATGAAAGGATACAGTCAAAACGGACAAGTGCGTATTGGTTTTGGTGAATGTTCTAGTAAATTACTACCACCATTTGTAAGACAATAAAAACATTTTTTTTATACAAACCGACAATTTATACTTGTCGGTTTTTTTTTGACACGTTTTAAGCAAATACTCTAAAATGAATAGTAAGTTTGCAACAATTATTTTAAAAGCTTACCATTCATATAATTCATTACCCCATAAAATGAAAAAAATTACTTTTATAATTGCATTTTTTACCCTAATTACATCTTGTGGTGTAAAACAAACCCAAAACAATTTATCCTCTGGGAATTATGATGCCGCAATTGATATTGCTGTTTCAAATTTACGTTCTAACAAAGACAAAAAAGGGAAGCAAGATTATATCTATTTGCTTGAGGAGGCTTTCGCTAAAGCTAAAGAGAGAGATCTAAACAGCATCAGTTTTTTAAACAAAGAAAATAACCCAAACAATCTGGAGAAAATATACAATACTTATTTGACTCTAAATGATCGTCAAGAAAAAATCAGACCATTACTTCCGCTAAAATTAATCAAAGAAGGACGAGATGCAATTTTCCCTCTTGACAATTACAACGACGGGATTATTAGTAGTAAAAATGCCTTGTCAAACTATTTATACACCAATGCTAAAGCTTTAATGCTTACCAAAAGCAAAATGAATTATCGCAGAGTATATGATGATTTAGCTTATTTAGATAAAATAAATCCTAACTATAAAGATGTTGCAAAAATCATGGCTGAGGCACAATTCAAAGGAACTGATTTTGTAATTGTACATACTCAAAACGAAACCAATATGATTATTCCTGTTCAGTTGCAAAATGATTTACTAGACTTTAAAAGCTATAAATTGAATGACAAATGGACTATTTATCATAGTGTAAAACAAAAGGGCACTCAATATGATTACGGAATGCTCATCAATTTTAAATCAATTTTTATTTCTCCTGAGCAAATAAAAGAAAGAGAGTTTATAAAGGAACGTCAAATAGTTGATGGGCAGAAAAAACAAGTTGACACAAACGGAAAAGTAGTAGTTGATAGACAAGGAAAACCGGTAATGATAGACAATCTTGTCAATGCATCTGTGAGAATTTACGAAGTTAAACAATTTAAATCCTGTCAAATTACTGCCAAAGTAGACTACTTTGACAAAAACACAAATCAACCACTAGAATCTTTTCCAATTGCAAGCGAATTTGTATTTGAAAACATTTACTCTACTTACAAAGGAGATCGACGCGCTGCAGACGATAATTATTATAGTAATTTTGACAAAAAAACAGTTCCATTCCCTACTAGCGAACAAATGGTTTATGACACTGGCGAAGATTTGAAAGCCAAAATCAATGAGGTTATTACCCGCAATCAGTTTAAAAAATAAACAATTTTACAAATCAAAAAAAGCAACTCGTTTGAGTTGCTTTTTCATTTAGAATTAACAAAAATATTTATTAATTAAATTACAAAACCAATAATGGTGCAATTATACCAAAACTGATCTGTCCTGTTGTTCCATCAACTGCATTGAATGTGTTCTGAGCATAATTAGAATAATTGTTTTTCTTAGCAATATAACCAGCGTAAAACTTCAAATTAATATCTGAAAACGGAGAATATTCTATTGTTGGAATAACACCATAAGATTTCAATAAATTACTTTTGTGATTAGTATCAGGATTTCCATTCCAATACGCACAACTATTCATTATAGTAAGCAAAAGATTTACTTTTGGACGAATCATATACTCTGCTCTAATCCAGTTTTCAACATAACTAACATCTTCTGCGGCATAAGCATACTTACTCTTAATGATATTAGTAACTATAAACTTGCGATCCAAATCTTCTTTGCTATACTGAAAATCATAATACAGCACTAACTTGTTGGCTTTGAATTTATTCCCCAAAGACACATAATTTCCTTTGGCATTTTTAGCATCATTAAAAAAACTGTAACTATAAGTCGTCTCCAATTTATTATCAAACAAATGACCTTTCCAATTAACCACTGCTACAAGCGGCATTTCAGACAATTCAATTCCTGAAGGCAAATTTGCTGCATATTGATCCTGAAATGTTTTGGTTCTGGAATTCAACACTTGAATATTGAAAATATTTTTTTTGTCTTCCAATGCAAAAGAAAAAGCAGCCCCTACCAAAAAATTATCCGCAGTATTATTGATTGTATTATAGGATAATATTTCAATTGGATTGGTCAAAAGTTCATACCCTCCCCAATCACCAATCATTTTTCCAAAACTAAATTTTGCTTGAGGCGTTACATCAAAAACCAAATATGCCATATCAACAGAACGATTAATATTATCAGCAGTATTTGGATCAGGAATTTTGGTATATCTATTTCTAAATCTGAAGAAAATTTTGTCATGAATCTTCCCTTTTACTTCCAATCGAAATTGATTCATAGAAAAAAGAGAATTCGTATGATTTCCATCAACAAAATAATTATCAAAAGCCATTCGGGTATTAAAAATTATATCAACATCTTTTAACAATGCTAATTTGGGTGTGGGGATCAATGGTTGCTGTCCAGTATTTTCTTCAAGCGATTTTATTTGCCCAAAAGAAAAAACAGGCAATAAGATAAGTATCCAATATATAAAGTGCTTTTTCATCAAGTGGTATTTATTATTTACTATAAATGAATTAAAATCATCATATAACAATAGTGTGTTATTTAATCTATTTTAGATTTTTAAAAATCACTTTACCTGTTTCAATATCATACAAAGCGCCAATAATTGAAACTTTGTTTAAATCAAAACATCCTTTTAAAATAGGTTCAGCTGTTTTTAAAAAAGTAACTCCATGTACTATATTGGCATCAACTGATTTATCATAAGTTAGTCCATTAGAATTCATTAATTGTTTTTCCTCGTCTTCATTTTGAATATATTCAACAATACTTTTAATATGATCTGGATAACCATAATGCCCTTTTGAATCAATAAACGCCTTTACAGCGCCACATCCTTTGTGCCCCATAACTACAATCAATTTGCAATCCAAATGTTCCACCGCATATTCTATGCTTCCTAATTCATAGTCTCCAATAACATTTCCAGCAGTACGAATAGAAAAAATATCACCTAAACCTTGGTCAAAAATAAGTTCTGAAGGCACTCTCGAATCTGAACAGCTTACAACAATCGCAAAGGGATGTTGTCCTTTTTTAAGTTCTCGAATTCTTTCAAGAGTTTCATCTGGATGCATTGATTTCCCTGTAGTAAATCGTTTGTTTCCTTCTTCCAGTTTTTGAATTGGCGTGAGTTTTGTGTTTTCAGTGGAATTACAAGCTAAAAATGCGCTTATAAATAGCAGATAAAGCAGTCCTTTTTTATACATAATCGTATTTCTATTTAGCAACAAACCTAAGTTTATCAAAACATTAAGACGAACTTATTCTTGTCAATGAAGTTGCAAAATTAGAAACATCAATACATGAAAATACTGATATATATCATATTTGATGCATTAATTTTAGAAAAATTAGCAGAGAAAAAGAGAGAAATATCTACTTTATTAGGTAAGTAGATTTCATAACAAAACAACCACACTTAGATTTAAGCGAAGTCTTTTTTTTTAATTTCTTTGAAGGAATTAATAACTAAATTAAACCGTCTTTAATCATGACAAATCAGCTACATTTATTGATACAATTCTGGAGTCAATACAACTTTAAACAGCATTTTCTGATTAGTATCTCTATAAACATAAACTACTGTTGAATTATTATTTCTAAAAGCTTCAAGGCTTGGATTTGTTTTTGAAGTACTTAAAATTTCTTTTTCTACTGATGTTTTTAAAACCTTAACATCTATATTTTCTTTTTGAACACGTACTAAAGTAAAATCATATTGGACTGTATTTTCAGGTAAAGAATTCACACTCTCCATACGAATGTCATCACTGATCATCATTGGACATGCCCTATTATAATTAGTTATCATTGGAGTGATTTCATCCCCAATCATTTTATTTTTAACATAAAAATGTTGCACCAAAAATATCAAAACCAGAACAAAAACGATTTTAATTACTTTTCGAATGAGTATTTTGTTTTTTCTTCTTTTCTCTTCCATGTTCAGATATTGGTTTTTAAAAATTCTTAAAAAATTGGGTGCCTTTATTCAATATTTCAAATATAAACAATATGCTTTACAACCAATAATTAGGAGTCAACATTTACCTCACTCTTTCTTCTATTGCAAAATTTATTCTTCTTTTATGAATATTTTTCAAAAACTTGATTTATTTTTTGACTCGATTAGTGTTTTTAAAAAAGAAAAGAATCATTAAAAAACAGTCATTTGAATCAATTATTTTCTTTTCCAAACAAATAACGTTCGATTTGTTAAAAATTTGACTTTTACAAAAAATTTATCCTTTGGTTAAAAAAATAGTTGTAATTTTGCACTAATGAAAAAAATAGAAACATATATAACATTTATCTCTCGGATAATAACACCTACTACTTCTCCCGAAGTACGGATGCTATAATTATAGCTTCCATAGTGTTCTAGTAATATATTTATTCATTTCTTATTTTATCGTTTTGAAATTATTTCCATATTTATTTGGATTAATACATCCTAAAGAAATTACCAAACAAAATTTATCTATCTGTAATTCAATATATTGGATTGTTCTTTGCTTCATTTATTCTATATTTGACAGTACAAAATCAGAACATTTCAATATCAATTGCAGTACATTTTTTAACCTAAAATTTAACTCTTGAAATGAACATTTCTATAGTAGTAACTCAGGAAGAACACTATAAATATGCACAAGAAATATGTGACACAATAGAATCGTCTGCCCTGTTGAGAGGTACTGGTATTGCCAAAAGAACACCAGAATACATCCAAAAAAAGATGGAAAAAGGAGATGCTGTTATTGCTCTTAACAACGGGATTTTTGCTGGTTTTTGCTACATAGAAAGCTGGCAACACGGTCAGTATGTAGCACACTCAGGATTAATTGTACATCCTGATTATAGAAATTTGGGGCTTGCCAAAAAAATAAAATCGTTTGTATTTGATTATTCGTTAAAAAAATATCCAGAAGCAAAAGTTTTTGGAATCACAACTGGATTGGCGGTAATGAAAATCAATTCTGATTTGGGTTACAAACCAGTACCATTTTCTGAACTTACAAATGACCCAAGTTTTTGGAAAGGCTGTCAAACCTGCACCAACTTTGAAATCTTAAAAAGCAAAGATTACAAAATGTGTTTGTGTACAGGAATGCTATATGATCCAGCAGAGAAACCAAAAGATCCACCTAAACACCCTTTTAATGTTAGGATTTGGAATAGATTGAAAGAAATTAAACAAACTTTCTTAGATAAGAAATAATTAATATAAATAGCTAAAAGCTAGTCGTTTTAAACCAATAGCAGATAGCCCATAATAGTTCAAATAAAATGAAAAAAGTAGTATTAGCATATAGCGGAGGATTAGACACTTCTTATTGTCTTAAATATTTAAAAAATGAACAAGGATTTGAAGTTCACACTGTATTAATCAATACAGGTGGTTTTGATGACGCTGAATTAAAAGCAATCGAAGACAGAGCTTATGAATTAGGTAGTGCAAAACACGCTAGTCTTACCATTTTAGATAAATATTACGATAAAGCTATTAAATATTTGATTTATGGAAATGTATTAAAAAACAATACTTATCCTTTATCTGTAAGCGCTGAAAGAGTTTTTCAGGCAATTGAAGCAATTAAATATGCTAAATCTGTTGGTGCAACTGCTATCGCTCACGGAAGTACTGGTGCAGGAAATGATCAAATTCGTTTTGATTTAATTTTCCAAACTATCGCTCCAGAAATCGAAATCATTACTCCTATTCGTGACTTGAAATTATCAAGACAAGAAGAAGTAGATTATTTGGCTAAAAACGGAGTACACTATTCTTGGGAAAAAGCACAATATTCTATCAACAAAGGACTTTGGGGAACTAGTGTTGGAGGAAAAGAAACTTTAACTTCTGATAAACCATTACCAAGCGAAGCATATCCTTCTCAATTAACAAAAGAAGGTGAAGAGAAAGTAACTTTGGAGTTCAAAAAAGGTGAATTAGTTGCCGTAAACGGAGTAGCAGACAAACCATCTAACAACATTGTTGTGTTGGAAAAATTAGCTAATGCGTATGCAATCGGTAGGGATATTCACGTAGGTGATACTATCATCGGAATTAAAGGAAGAGTTGGTTTTGAAGCTGCTGCTCCATTAATTATCATCAAAGCACACCATTTGTTAGAGAAACATACACTTGGAAAATGGCAACAATATTGGAAAGAACAACTAGGAAACTGGTACGGAATGCTATTTCACGAAGGTCAATTTTTAGATCCTGTAATGAGAAACATCGAAACTTTCCTTGAGGATACTCAAAAGACTGTAAACGGAACAGTAACTGTTTCTTTGAAACCGTATCACTTCTCATTAGACGGAATCGAATCTGCTAATGATTTGATGAATACTGGTTTCGGTCAATATGGTGAAATGAACAATGCTTGGACATCAGACGATGCTAAAGGATTTATTAAAATTTTAGGTAACGCACAGAACATATTTTCATCTGTAAACAACGAAACTTACGAGTAATTTTCATTAAAAAGAAAATATTAAAATTTAAGTTTTATATAAAAATTTAACCATTAAGAAATTAAGAAACATTTAGCTCATATTACTTAATAATCTTAATTTCTTAATGGTTCAAAAAAAAAATTAAAAAATGATTAATGTTGGAATAATTGGAGGTTCGGGATATACTGCGGGAGAACTCATCAGATTATTGATGTTTCACCCGAATGCAAAATTGGATTTTGTATACAGTACAACCAATGCTGGAAAACCGCTTTCGATAGCGCATCACGATTTGTTGGGCGACATCGAAATGAATTTTACAGATGAAGTGAATCCAAATGTAAACGTAGTTTTTTTGTGTTTAGGACATGGAAAATCAATTTCTTTTCTAAAGGAAAATCAATTTGCTAATCATACTAAAATTATTGATTTAGGAAATGATTTCAGGCTAACAGCTGATGCTAATTTCGAAGGAAAGCAATTCATTTACGGATTGCCTGAACTCAACAAAACCAGTATTAAAAATGCAAATTACATTGCTAATCCAGGTTGTTTTGCAACTGCTATTCAATTGGCTTTATTGCCATTAGCATCTGATGGATTATTAAGTGAAGATGTGCACATCAATGCAACAACAGGAAGTACAGGAGCTGGTGTAGGATTAGCGGCTACTTCACATTTTAGCTGGAGAAACAATAACTTTTCGCATTATAAAGCTTTTGAACACCAACATTTGGGAGAAATCAACCAAAGTTTGAATCAATTGCAAGCTTCTTATAATGATGAATTGATTTTCATACCAAACAGAGGAGATTTTCCAAGAGGAATTTTCGCCACTTTATATACAAAGTCAAAAGAAAGTTTAGAGGATTTGGTTGCCAAATACGAAGCTTTTTACGCTGACCAACCATTTGTAACCGTTACTACTACAAACATCAATATGAAACAAGTAGTACAAACAAACAAATGTATTATTAGTTTAATGAAAAAAGGAAACCGGATTTTGATAACTTCTATTATTGATAATTTACTCAAAGGCGCCTCTGGTCAAGCCGTTCAAAACATGAATTTAATGTTTGGATTGGACGAAACTACAGGATTGCATTTGAAACCATCTGGATTTTAAAAAAGATTAATAAAAGAAGAAAGAAACAAGAAGAAAGACAATAAGGCTAAATCTTGCCTCTTTCTTCTTGCCTCTTTCCTCAAAAAAACTAAAAAAATGAACTTATTCGACGTTTACCCATTATATCCTATTACTCCTGTAAAAGCTTTAGATTGCACAATTACAGACGATAAAGGAATTGAATATTTAGATTTATACTCTGGTCACGGAGTAATTTCAATCGGACATACACAACCCGATTATGTAGCAAAAGTAAAAGAACAATTGGATAATTTGAATTTTTATTCGAATGCTATTCAAAACCCATTGCAAGTAGAGTTAGCTGATAAATTAGGGAAAGCTTCAGGTTTGACTGATTTCAACTTGTTCTTATGTAGTTCTGGTGCTGAAGCGAATGAAAATGCTTTGAAAGTAGCTTCTTTCCATACGAATAAATCAAGAGTAATTGCTTTTGATAATTCATTCCACGGAAGAACTTCTGCAGCTGTTGCTGTAACTGATAACAAAAAAATCGTTGCTCCGCTTAATGCACAACAAGTAGTTACATTTTTGCCTCTAAATCAAATTGATTTGGTTGAAGCAGAATTGAAAAAAGGTGACGTTTGTGCTGTAATCATTGAGCCTATTCAAGGTGTTGGTGGTTTAGACCAAGGAACAACTGAATTCTTTCAAGGTTTAGAAAAAGCTTGTAAAGCAAATGATGTAGTTTTAATTTTAGACGAAGTACAATCAGGTTATGGAAGAAGTGGAAAGTTTTTTGCTTTTCAACATCACGGAATCAATCCTGATATTGTAACAACTGCAAAAGGAATGGGGAACGGTTTCCCAATTGGTGGAGTTTTGATTTCGCCAAAATTCAAAGCGAGTTACGGCTTATTAGGAACTACTTTTGGTGGAAGCCATTTGGCTTGTGCTGCTGGAATTGCAGTTTTGGATGTGATGGGAAAACTAAATCTAATTGCAAACACTAATAAAGTTTCGGACTATTTCATGGAAGCGATTAAAGCTGTTCCAGAAATCATCAAAGTGAAAGGAAGAGGATTGATGCTGGGAGTTGAATTTGACTTTGACGTGAGTGCTTTGAGAAAGAAAATGATTATTGAAAAATATATTTTTACAGGTGGAGCAAACAATAAAAACTTATTGAGAATTCTTCCTCCGTTAACGATTACAACTGAAGCAATTGATACGTTTATTGTTGCTTTAAAAGAATCGTTGGCTGAATTGAAATAATGATGAATAAAAAGTTATTTATCAGTACTTTAATTCTTTGGATAGCTAACATTTTTGTTTACTATTTGTTTTGTTATCCCGAGAGTTATTCATTGTTTGATATTATAACTCAACACGTTGAATGGGAACCATTATTAAGTATTTATTTAATTTTAATTGCAACAACCGCTTTTTTTAGTTTTTTATTATACAGAAAGGTAAATTTTTCAAGAAAGTTTATAACATCTATAATCTACATTAACATATTTGCAACGATATTAAATCTTTCAAATGGTTTTTATAGATTTTATAATAATAAAAAAGAATTAGATGAACTTGTATTAAGGTATCAAAATGATGCAAAAACGGATATTAAAAAGGATAGTGTAAAATCTTTTAGTCACGGATTAATGTTGCCTCCTAAAAATGAAAATGATTTTAATAAATACATAAAGTCTGATTCCATTCATAAAAAATATGGCTTATACAAATCTTCAACCTGTAATATTTCAAAGGATTTAGATATTGCAGAAAAAGAATATCAAAAAATCACAAATCCATATCTTGAAAAAAGGAATGGAAAATTTTGGAGAGAAAAAATGCAAAAAGAAATTGATGCTATTAAAAACAACCAATAAACTATGAATACAATACTTCCAATCGAAAAAAGAAACGCTGTTTTAACCACAATGGCGACTTTATTAGAGCAAGAAAGAGAAGCGTTAAAAACCATAAATCAGCAGGATTTAGCCAATTATAATGGTGAAGATTTGGCAATGGAAAAACGCTTATTAGTGGATGATGCCAAAGTAAATGGTATGATTCTTTCGTTGCAGCAATTAGCCAGTCAGGAAGATCCAGTTGGTCAGGTTCGTTTTACTTTCACTCACGATAACGGGATGAAAATCAGCAACAAAACGGCTGCTTTTGGAACTATTTTAATCATATACGAATCTCGCCCAGACGTAACTGTTGAAGCTGGAGGAATTGCTTTTAAATCGGGAAATAAAATCCTTTTGAAAGGCGGAAAAGAATCGTTGCTTTCAAATCAAAAGATTGTGAGCCTTTGGCATCAAGCTTTAGAGAACAATGGAGTTTCGACGGATTGGGTTGAATATTTGAATTACGATAGAGTTCAAACGCAAGAATTCCTTGAAAAACCAACACAAAAAGTCGATTTAATCGTGCCTCGTGGTGGCGAAAAATTAATTGAATTTACCAAAAAACACGCAACTTGCCCAGTGATTGTAAGTGGTCGTGGGAATAATTTTGTTTATGTTAATGCCGATGCCGATTTAGAAAAAGCAATGAACATTATCATCAACGGAAAAACCTCTAATATCTCAGTTTGTAATGCTTTGGACAAAGTTTTAATCGATACAAACTTGCCAAATTGGGAAGATTTTGCTAAACAATTGGTTACTGAGTTAGAGAAATTCAAAGTGACGATTTTAGGAGATAATGCTTTCGCAGAAGCAACTGGAGTTCCAGCAATTGAAAGCGATTTGATTTGGTACGAAGAGTTTTTAGATTATAAAATCGTTATTGGAACCATCAATTCCAATCAAAAAGCGATTGCTAAAATCAATAAATATTGTGGCGGTCACTCCGCTTCTATTATAACTAAAAGTGAAACTTTGGCACAAGAATTCATGGAAAATGTTGATGCTTCTTCTGTATATCATAATGCATCAACTCGTTTTACCGATGGAGGACAATTTGGTCTTGGTGGAGAATTAGCTATAAGCACTGATAAATTACACCAACGTGGACCAATTGGATTACAACATCTTGTAACCAATAAATGGTATATTTATGGTGACGGACAGATAAGATAATTTTAGATTGCAGATTTTAGAATAACGATTTAAGATTTAGCTTTGCGAACCTTGACCTTGCGTTTGTAAAGATTCAAAATATAAACTTTGCGCCCTTTGCGGTAAAAAAAATGGCAAAAAAAAGAATATTATTAAAATTAGGAAGTAACACCTTAACCAAAGAAACCAATCATATTTCGAGAGGAAAGATTGAGGATATTGGGATGCAAATTGCGGCTTTGAACGATGAATATGAATTTATTATTGTGAGTTCAGGAGCTATTGCTGCTGCTAAACAGTTTGTAAAGCTTGACAATCAGGATAAAGATGTTTTCGTAAAGCAAGCTTTAGCATCTATTGGCCAGCCTCACTTGATGCGCATTTACCATGAGAATTTTAGTGATTTGGGATTACATATTTCGCAATGCCTGCTATCCTATTCTGATTTTGAAAAACAACAATCCAAAGTTAACATTGTAAACACCATTAATGTATTAGTCAAAAATAATTATATTCCAATTATCAATGAAAATGATACTGTCGCTACTGATGAGATAAAATTTGGAGATAATGATAAATTAGCGGCATTGACTGCGGTTTTATTAAACGTTGATATTCTGATTATTGCAACCAACACCAACGGAATTTACACCAAATCGTCAATAAACGATGAAGTGCCAGAAACAATAGAACTAGTAACCGATTTATCGCTCTTGCAAAAGGAAATTGGCGATTCTAAATCGTCTCACGGAACAGGTGGAATGCAGTCCAAAATTGATTCGGCGGCTATTGCCAAAGCTGCTAATATCGAAACTTGGATTGTGAATGGACTGGAAGATAATTTTATGGTGAAAGCATTGAATAATAAAATAGCGTTTACAAAAATTGTATAAAAAGTTGATTAGTTAATCGTTAATTCGGTTAATCGATTAAACAAATAACCAATTAAACAAATAACCAAAATGAACTTTACATCCATACAAAACATAGATTCACTCCAAAAATGGGTGAAAGAAGCGATAAAAATCAAAAAGAACCCACTCAAAAATAAAAAACTAGGAAAGAACAAAACCTTAGTAATGTTGTTTTTCAATTCTAGTTTGAGAACCCGTTTGAGTACCCAAAAAGCAGCCATCAATTTAGGTATGAACGTGATGGTGATGAACTTTGGCAGTGAAGGTTGGACACTAGAATATGAAGATGGAGCAATTATGAATCAAGGCGCTTCAGAACACATTAAAGAAGCTGCAGAAGTAGTTTCTCAATATGCTGATATTATAGCAATCAGAGCTTTTGCAGGATTGGTAGACAAAGAAAAAGACAACGCTGAGACAGTAATTTCAGGTTTCTTGAAATACGCTACTGTGCCTGTTGTTAATATGGAAAGTGCTACTGGACACCCAATGCAATCACTTGCAGATGCTATTACAATGGCAGAACACAAGACAAAACACAGACCAAAAGTTGTTTTAACTTGGGCTCCACATCCAAGAGCATTACCTCAGGCTGTTGCCAATTCTTTCGTAGAAATGATGCAAAAGCAAGAAAGTATGGATTTTGTAATTACACATCCCGAAGGTTACGAACTGAATCCTGAAATTACCAAAAATTCCAAAATAGAACACGATCAAAATAAAGCTTTTGAAAATGCCGATTTTATCTACACCAAAAACTGGAGTAATTATAAGGAATACGGACAAATTACCAATACAGATCCAAACTGGACAGTTACTGCTGAAAAAATGGCATTAACAAACAACGCTAAATTTATGCATTGTTTGCCTGTAAGAAGAAATGTAATTGTAGCTGACGAAGTAATTGATAGCGAAAATTCAATTGTTATTGAACAAGCAAATAATAGAACGTATTCTGCTCAATTGGTTTTACAAAAAATATTGAAAAATGTCAAATAAGAAACCATTATCTATCATAAAAATCGGAGGAAACATTATTGATGATGCAACAGAGTTATCACAATTTCTAAGTGATTTTTCTAAGATTGAAGGAAACAAAATACTAGTTCACGGTGGTGGAAAATCAGCTACCAAAATGGCACAAAGTATTGGTTTAGTTCCTCAAATGATAGAAGGGCGACGCATTACTGACCAACCAATGCTTGACGTTGTGGTGATGATTTATGCTGGTGAAATCAACAAAAATGTGGTAGCACAATTACAAGCTAACAACACTAACGCCATGGGATTTTCTGGCGCCGATGGAAACCTAATTCAATCGACAAAAAGGAACCATCCAACTATCGATTATGGTTTTGTTGGTGATGTACAAAAAGTAAATACTCCATTATTAGAAACTTTGATTTCTAGTGGAATTGTTCCCGTTTTCTGTGCTATAACTCACGATAAAAACGGACAATTATTAAATACAAACGCCGACACCATTGCTAGTGAATTAGCAATTGCAGCATCTGAAGTCTTTGAAGTAACTTTAAATTATTGCTTTGAAAAAGCGGGAGTTTTAACAGATGTTGAAGATGAAAATTCAGTTATTAAAAACATCAATCAAGAGTTGTATTCGCAATTAAAAACTGAAGGGGCAATACACTCGGGAATGATTCCAAAACTGGATAATTGTTTTAACAGTTTGTCAAAAGGCGTTCAAAAAATACGAATTGGTCATCACAAAATGTTACAAAGCGAAGATTCAGTTTGTACAACTATTCAATTGTAAAAAAATTTGCACCTTCGTGATAAAATTAAAAGAATAAATGAAAAACATAGAAACCCTTATACAAGAAGCCATTGCTCTATTAAAATCGCTGATTGAGACTCCGTCTTTTTCAAGTGAAGAAGATAAAACTGCGCTTTTAATCGAAAATTGGTTTACACAAAACAACATTCCTTTCGAAAGAGAGAACAATAACATTTGGGCTTACAATCAACATTTTGATAAATCTAAACCGACACTTTTACTGAATTCACATCACGATACGGTAAAACCAAATCAAGGTTATACGAACGATCCATTTGAAGCGATTGTAAAAGATGGAAAATTATTTGGTTTAGGTAGTAATGATGCTGGTGGATGTTTGGTTTCCTTGATAGCAACGTTTACTCATTTTTATACTCAAGAGAATCTTCCTTACAATATTGTAATTGTGGCTTCCGCAGAAGAAGAAAGCAGCGGAAAGAATGGTTTAAACAGCGTTTTGAAACATTTACCAGAATTGGAATGTGCTATAGTTGGCGAACCAACTTTAATGCAATTGGCCGTAGCCGAAAAAGGTTTATTGGTTCTAGATGTTGTGGTAAAAGGAACTGCAAGTCACGCCGCACACAACAATCCAGATAATCCAATTTATAATGCAATGCCCGTAATTGAATGGTTCAAAACATTTCAATTCGAGAAAATATCCGAAGTTTTAGGTCCTGTAAAAATGACCGTAACCCAAGTTACTGCTGGAAAACAGCACAATGTCGTTCCTGCCGAATGCCATTTGGTTGTCGATATCCGAGTAACTGACCGCTACAATAATACTGAAATTTTAGAAACTGTAAGAGCCAATGTGAATGCCGAGGTTACTCCTCGCTCGTTGCACTTAAACTCTTCTTCCATTCCAGTTGCCCACGGATTAGTACAAGCAGGAATCGCTCTAGGAAGAACGACTTATGGATCACCAACCCTTTCAGATCAATCGGTTTTGAGTTGTCAATCTTTGAAATTAGGGCCTGGAGAATCCCTACGGTCACACTCGGCAGATGAATTTATATTTATCCACGAAATCGAAGAAGGAATAGAATTATATATCAAGATATTGACTGATTTTTTTAGGAGCTAATCCAGCTATCCGTTGCAATCTTTTTGTTTTTGGCAACAAAAACAAAAAGGATTTTCACTACTATCGGGGCTAGGATTTAGGGAAACTAAGTCAAATTATAGAAATAAAAAACTTTGCAAATCTCTGAGTAACCTCTGAGTATCTTTGCGAAACAAAAAATAGAAATATGAAACTTTGGGAAAAAGGAATACCAACTGACAAACAAATCGAACATTTCACTGTTGGAAACGACCGCGAACTAGATTTAGTCTTAGCCAAATATGATGCTTTAGGTTCTATTGCTCACGCCAAAATGTTGGGACAAATTAATTTATTAACATCTGAAGAAACTACTTCTTTAGTGTTAGCGTTAGAAGATATTATCGCTGATGTTGAAAAAGGAAATTTCGAAATTGAAGATTCTTTTGAAGATGTTCACTCCAAAATTGAATATTTATTAACGGTAAAATTAGGCGATGCTGGAAAGAAAATCCATACGGCTCGTTCTCGCAATGACCAAGTTTTAGTTGATGTGAATTTATACCTAAAAGATGCGGTTAAAGAACTTAAAGAGCAGGTAAAAACACTTTTTGATTTAATGATGGAATCGGCAGAAAAATACCAAAATGTATTATTGCCAGGCTATACACATTTGCAAATTGCGATGCCATCATCTTTCGGAATGTGGTTTTCAGCATATGCAGAAACCTTGATTGACGATATTACAATGTTGAATGCTGCACTAAAAGTTGTAGATCAAAATCCATTAGGTTCAGCTGCAGGTTACGGAAGCTCCTTCCCTATCAACAGAACTTTCACTACCAAAGAATTAGGATTTAAAACCTTAAAATACAATTCTGTAGCTGCTCAAATGAGCCGAGGAAAATCTGAGAAAACAGTCGCTTTTGCAATGAGTAGTGTTGCTGCAACTTTGGCAAAATTCTCGATGGATGTGTGTTTGTATATGAGTCAAAATTTTGATTTCATTGGTTTACCGTCACATCTTACGACAGGTTCGAGCATTATGCCACACAAAAAAAATCCAGATGTGTTTGAGTTAATCCGTGGAAAATGCAATAAAATTCAGGCTTTACCTTATGAAATCACTTTGATTACAAATAATCTTCCAAGTGGTTACCATAGGGATTTTCAATTATTGAAAGAAGGATTATTTCCTGCGATTCAAAACCTGAAAGCTTGTTTAGATATTGCTATTTTCTCAATTCCAGATATTAAAGTTAAAGAAGGTATTTTAAACGATAAAAAATACGATTACCTATTTACAGTTGATACTTTAAATGAAATGGTAGTTGCTGGAATGCCTTTTAGAGATGCGTATAAAGCCGTTGCTGAACAATTGGAAGCTGGAACTTACCAATCTCCAAAAGAAACCAAACATACTCACGAAGGAAGTATTAACAACCTTTGTTTGGCTGAAATTAAAGAAAAAATGAAAAGTGCTTATTAAGTAAAAGCATCTTGTTATAAATATTATATCTAAAAAAGGTATTAGGATTAAAAAACTAATACCTTTTTTTTAAAAGAATTGTATTTATTAATTATTAGCTGAACCCTAATTATTAAAATAGATGTCGCTCCTAAGAGCTTAAAAATACTAACATTTTGAACTTCTATAAATAACAGTTTAGTATATCAGAGCTCCATAGGAGCGAAATACAAAACATATTAATAATCGAGTTCAGATCATTAATCTTAAATGAAGACCTAACAGGTTTTAAAAACCTGTTAGGTCTAATACGAAGAAGTTTTTATATTTTTTTTAAATCTTTAACTCTAATTCATAACAACAAAAACACTATCTCTGCTCTTAGCCCTAATAGAAGAGATATCCTTTCCTTGCCTCCTTTAGGCAAGAAATATATAGCGGATAGCAGGAACCATCTACCTAAAAATGCCTAATCTTTCTGCTTCAAAAAACAATCAAACTGTATCTATTAATTCAAACTTGGCGCTTCGGGGATTTTTACTTTAATCTTATCTTTCTTAGCCAATAATAGATAAGTGGTAATTCCGCTTAGGATAACTAGCAAAGCGATTTCTAGTTCGCCCAAACTATTATTCCCATTATGTATCGCAGTAGAATGATCTAACTTAGATTTACCTTCCTTAATTTGAAGATGAGATAGTTTTATTAATGTTTCTAGTACCTGATTGCTAGAATTTACAATTTGATTCCAATTTTTATTTCTGTTTTGTTCTTTAATTGAAATACAGGAAGATAAAAATGATTTAAAAAATAATTCTTCATTTGAAGTTAAAACCGTTTTTGAATATAGTTTATCTATGTTTTGAATATTGCCCAAAGCTATTGCAATTTCCTGCATTTTTTGATTATCATTTAATTGTGACTGTACAGCATTTGCTTTTATAGAGTGAAGTTCATTCGCATATTGAAAAATATAATGCTCGACTACCAATCGGTCGTTGTAGATAGCATTGATATCCTCATTCGTTTTTTGGGAATTGTGCAATGTATTGAAATTACTCAATAAAATAATAACCATAACAATCAGTAAAATAAAAGCTGCTTTTGTTTTATTTGTATATTTTTTCAAATCTTTCATCTTATATATTTTATAATTTCGCAATATACGGCATTGTGTTGGGGAATACAATTTTATTAAAATAGTTTGGCCATTTCATCTGAATCATCAATCGAAATGAATGATATTAAAACATTTATTTTTTAACAAATAAAAATAGTATGCACGCATGGTTTTATGTATTTTCACAAAAAATATAAAATTAACACTATGAAATTACCCCCAAAGATTGCCTTATTTTTATGCTTAAGCGTCATGCTTTTCAACAGTTGTTCAAGTGATGATTCAAAAACAGAAACAACTAAAACTGATTCAGCAACTTTAATAACCTTTACAGATGTTACTTTTTCTTTAGACCAAGTAGAAGGATTTGATGCTGGTAGGTATTTTTCAACTGAATTAGGAAAATCGTATAAAAAAAGCCAAATTGACGCAACTATTTTACCTAAAATAGACATTGCTTTTTATAGTGGAGGTCAATCATTAGACTATTTTATGAGCCCTAATGACTCTGATTATGGTATAAAAAATGCATCATTATCTTTATTTATAAATTATCAAAAAGATCTATTAACTATTGATCAATTTAATAAAATAGAAAAGGCTTCTGATTTTGATACCCTCAAAATTGATACAGACGATGACGAATCATTTCCAGATAGCTACACTCCAAATATTGTATTGTTTAAAAATGCATCTGGCAAAAAAGGAGCCATTTATATTAAATCTGTACATCGAGTAGGTTACGATCCTAGGATTGTAGTAGATATTAAAATTCAGAAATAATACAAACAACTATCATTAATAAAAACCAATTTTTTAAAATAGAAAAATTGGTTTTTTTATTACTTTATAAATTCCTCTAGCAAAATCTTTAAGCGATTCTCAAAATTAAAACTATCCCTGAATTTAGTCTTTTAAATAAATAGTATCTCATTAATTAGTAATAAAAATTCTATATATTTGAGAAATATCTTAACTAAATACTATGACGAATTTTGAAGATGAAGCAACACAAACTCTTTTTGATACAAATCACATCACTAAAGAACAATTGGAAGCTGTACGGGACTATCGAAGTTTAAATTTGTTTTCGGTCCATAACGAATTAAAATTCTTATTATATCTTTCAATGTTAATGTTTACTTCGGGCATTGGAATTTTGATATATCAAAACATAGACGCCATTGGACATACAGTTTTACTTGGATTGTTACTGATAATAACAATAATGTGTTTTTACTTTTGTTTTAAAAATCATGAGGGCTTCAAAAAAGGAGAGGCTCCGTTTACTAATCCTCTCTATGATTATTTAGTACTTACATCTGTAATTTTGAGTTGTACGTTTGTGGGATACTTACAATTTCAATACCAAACTTTTGGAACTCATTATGGGTTGGCTACTTTAGTACCGACGCTTATCAGTCTTTTTTGTGCCTATTATTTCGACAATAAAAGTGTTTTATCAATAGGAATTACAGGAATAGCAGCCTATTTGGGTCTTTCGGTAGATCCAAAACATTATTTTGAAAACGAAATGTTTAATAATAGAACCTTAAGCTATATTGGTTTAGCTTTTGGTTTGACATTATTACTTTGGGCATTATATGCGGGCAAAATCAATTTAAAAAAACATTTCAATTTGGTGTATCTTACTTTTTCCTTACATCTAGTTGGCATTGCTTGCATGGTTAATTTATGTGATGATTATTGGTTTCCTTTTGGTTTAGTTTTAGGAGTTGCTGCTTATTATTTTTACAATCTAAGCTTTCAAATAAGATCCATTTCTTTGTTTATTTTCACAGTGATATATGGTTATATTGGAATAAATATCTTTTTGGTAAGGACTTTAATTTTTATTCATTTTGATGATTTTTTCTCAGTATTCATTTTTACAACACCTTTCTACTTTATTCTTTCAATACTTGGTTTTATAAAACTGATTAAACATTTTAACAAAAATACTACTGATGATAGCATACAATAAAACTCTTTTAGACAATGTGTATATTGATGAAGAAGCCAATCGATTGAAACAATCAGGTTTCATTAGCTCTGATCAATACAAAACATTTAGCTTGTCATTATTAAAACTTAAAAGTCAAAATAATATCTTTATCCGAATAGGCTTTTTTATTCTGGGATGTATGTTATTTTCCTCTGTTTGCGGATTTATATCACTAATGATGCTTGCTACCAATGGCAATGACTATATCTATTTTTTCTATTTCTTTGCTATGCTAGGTTTTGGAGTTAAAGAATTTATCTCCCGAGAAATGAACTTTTTTGGTTTTGGCCTAGATGATGCCTTTATTTTGGGTGGAATCTTATCATTGCTGATTGCAGTTGGACAGACGTTTGAGCAAAATTATGACCCCAACTATCTGGTTATTTTTATAGTAATGGCAATTGTATCGAGTATTACCTACCTGCGGTATCTCAATCTTTCTTTGGCATTACTCGCTTGCATTGGAATAACAGGAAGTGTAGCTTATCTGGTATTTGATTATTTAATAATTGGTAAAGCTATATTGCCTTTTGTAATGATGTTATTATCTGGTTTTGGTTATTTTATTTCTAAAAAGACATTGCAAAACTTAATCTTTCCCTATTATTGTAACGGACTAAAATTAGTCAAAGGATTCTGTCTCATCATATTTTATCTGGCGGGAAATTATTATGTAGTAAGAGAATTAAACGCAACTCTTTCTGAAGAATATTATTATAATGGTTTAAGTCCTGAAATTCCCTTTGCTTTGCTTTTTTGGGCTTTTACATTTATAATCCCCGTAGTTTATCTCATTTTTTCTTTGAAAAACAAAGATCGGGTAATGCTTTGGATTGGTTTTTTAGCACTTTGTTTTAGTTTTTTTACTTTCAGAACGTATCATCATGTTTTACCTCCAGAAGTTGCCTTGACAATTGGTGGACTTCTTATTTTTACATTTACCTATTTTGCTATCAAAAAAACAAAACTTAAAGAAACTGGTATCACTTTCAAAGTAGACCGATTTACGAACCCTAATGCTTTTGCCAATCTTCAGGTTCTTGTGGCTGCTTCTCAATTTGGGCTTAAACCCGAAGCGAAAATTGAAGAATCCCCAATGGAGTTTGGTGGCGGTGGATTTAGTGGTGGCGGTTCTTCAGGAGAATTTTAGAACGTTCCCAAAAAATTATAATTTAAAGCATATAAGTCATATAAGTTTATTTAAGACAGTCTCTACTATTTAGAGAAAACTTGAACTTATTATGACTTATATGGCTTTAAAAAAAATCGCACTAAATTTTACTTTTCAATTCCTCAGCATCAATAGCATCATGAGAAACATCATAAACTGATTTTCCATCTTTAATCAATATCAATTGTGGAGATTGATGAAATACATTAAAACGAGTTGCAATTTCATTTGAAATGTCACGATATTCTAATAAATCCAAAAAATAAGCATCAACATTATCTTTTAAATCATACTCTTTTTCAAATTGTTTTAAGGCAAATCGGCTTATACTACAACGCGTACTGTGTTTGAAAATCACTACTGGATTTTGATCCGAAAAGGCAACAATTTCATCCAACTGTCCTGAGAAAGTTAATGGAATCCATTTTACTTTACTATTCGATGTGTTTTCGTTTTCTGAACCTCCAAAAATATTTGAAAATATACTCATTTTGTCTTGTTTTATGTCGTTTTGTCTGTGTAATATGATAAAAATCACACTGTAAACGTCAAATTGTCCATAGTTTTACAATGGAATGTAATTTGACATTTCTTTTGCAAAGTTAGTTATTAAATAATAAAAAATATAAAACCTTTAATCATGAACATTAATAAGTTTACCATTAAATCGCAAGAAGCAATCCAGCTTTCGCAGCAATTGGTTCAGAGTTTGGGGCAACAACAAATAGAAAACGAACACATTTTCAAAGCTATTTTTGATGTAGATGAAAACGTAGCTCCTTTTATTTTGAAAAAACTCAACGTCAATGTGCCCCTGTTTCTTCAAATTTTAGACGCAACGATTCAGAGTTTTCCAAAAGTATCAGGAGGTGAGATTCAACTTTCTAGAACGGCTAATGCTGCTTTGAACGAAGCCGAAATTATTGCTAAAAAAATGAATGACGAATACGTTTCAATTGAACATTTGATCCTCGGTATATTTGACTCAAAAAGTAAAGTATCTCAAATCCTAAAAGACCAAGGAGTAACTGGAAAAGGATTAAAAGCAGCTATTGAAGAATTGCGTAAAGGAGAAAGAGTAACCTCAGCATCTGCCGAAGAAACTTATAATTCATTGAATAAATATGCTAAAAACCTCAACGAATTAGCCAGAAATGGCAAACTCGATCCTGTTATTGGCCGCGATGAAGAAATCCGACGCGTACTACAAATCCTAACTCGAAGAACCAAAAACAATCCGATGTTGGTTGGTGAGCCTGGTGTTGGTAAAACAGCTATTGCTGAAGGATTGGCACACCGTATTGTAGATGGCGATGTTCCAGATAATTTAAAAGATAAAATCGTATTCTCTCTAGATATGGGAGCTTTAATTGCTGGGGCTAAATACAAAGGAGAATTTGAAGAACGTTTAAAATCTGTGGTAAAAGAAGTTACCAATGCTGAAGGTGATATTGTTCTTTTCATAGACGAAATTCACACGCTTGTTGGTGCAGGCGGTGGCGAAGGTGCTATGGATGCAGCTAACATATTAAAACCAGCCTTGGCTCGTGGTGAATTACGCGCTATAGGTGCAACCACTTTGGATGAATACCAAAAATATTTCGAAAAAGACAAAGCATTGGAACGTCGTTTCCAAAAAATTATGATTGAGGAACCTGATACCGAAAGTGCCATTTCAATTCTTAGAGGAATCAAGGAAAAATATGAAACACATCATAAAGTTCAAATTAAAGACGATGCAATTATTGCCGCTGTAACCCTTTCCCAACGCTACATCACCAATCGTTTCCTTCCAGACAAAGCTATCGACTTAATAGACGAAGCTGCTTCTAAACTGCGTATGGAAATCAACTCAAAACCTGAGGAATTGGATGTTTTGGATCGAAAAGTAATGCAGCTGGAAATCGAAATTGAAGCCATCAAACGTGAAAAAGATGAAAGCAAACTTAAAACATTAGGTTTGGAATTGGCTAATCTAAAAGAAGAACGCAACGTAATCTACGCCAAATGGAAATCGGAGAAAGATGTTGTTGATAACATTCAAGCAGTAAAAACAGAAATCGAAGACCTAAAACATGAGGCAGAACGTGCAGAACGAGAAGGTGATTATGGTAAAGTAGCCGAAATTCGTTACGGAAAAATCAAAGAAGCACAAGAACGCTTGGATATTTTTACCAAACAATTACAGGAAAATCAATCAGGAAATTCTTTGATTAAGGAAGAGGTAACTCGTGAAGATATAGCCGAAGTAGTTGCCAAATGGACTGGAATTCCTGTGATGAAAATGCTACAGGGAGAACGCGAAAAACTATTGCATCTGGAAGATGAATTACGCAAACGTGTTGTAGGGCAAACTGAAGCTATCGAAGCTGTGAGTGATGCTGTACGTCGTAGTCGTGCGGGTTTACAGGATATGAAAAAACCCGTGGGAACCTTCCTTTTCCTAGGAACAACAGGAGTTGGTAAAACAGAACTTGCAAAAGCATTAGCAGAATATCTATTTGACGACGAAAATGCCATGACCCGAATTGATATGAGTGAATATCAGGAACGTCACAGCGTCAGTAGATTGGTAGGTGCACCTCCAGGATATGTAGGATATGACGAGGGAGGACAATTGACTGAAGCAGTACGTAGAAAACCGTATTCTGTGATATTACTGGATGAAATCGAGAAAGCTCATCCTGATACTTTCAATATTTTGTTGCAAGTATTGGACGAAGGACGTTTGACAGACAACAAAGGACGTTTGGCTGATTTTAAAAACACGATTATCATTATGACTTCCAATATGGGAAGCCAGATTATTCAAGAGAAATTCGAGAATTTAAAAGGAAGCGTTGAAGCTGCCACAGAATTGGCAAAAATAGAAGTACTTGGTTTATTAAAACAAACCTTACGTCCAGAGTTTATCAATCGTATTGATGAGATTGTGATGTTTACTCCATTGACCAATGCTAATATTACTCAAATTGTTGGATTACAATTGAAAAGTATTACCAAAATGCTTGCACAGCAAGGCATCACAATGGATGCTACAACGGAAGCTATCGATTATTTATCTGAAAAAGGTTATGATCCACAATTTGGTGCAAGACCCGTTAAACGTGTAATTCAAAGAGATGTTTTGAATAAATTATCTAAAGAAATTCTGGCTGGTAACATCAAAACAGACAGTATTATTTTACTGGATTCTTTTGATGGAGAATTGGTTTTTAGAAATCAAAGTGAGTTGGTTAACTAAATAAAAAGTTTTTTAAACAAATTCAAAACACTAGTCGAAAGGCTAGTGTTTTTTTTAGGTACATAACCCTTGTTTTTTATAACAGCTTCCCTCCCGCTGTCCGCAATATCTTTTAGGCTGAACTCCAGCCCAAAAGGATATTTGCTACCATCGGGGGCTAGAGAGAACTTTTATCATTCTAATACCAAAAATCTAGCCATTATCAAATATTAATCGAATTATACAAACCAATAATTAGCTTAACTTTGTATCTGTAATTAATCTTTCATAAACATAAAAACAAACCAATAAACAGCTAAAAGAAAATGAGCAGCGGACGTATAAAGATTGATGGAAAAACTATTAATTGGATTTGGAAGAATGAGACTATTTTAGAGCTCTCATTAGATCAAATTATAGCCGTCGGTGAACTCGCTTTAAACGCTCTGGACGAGGATTATTTTGTCATACTTGTAACTTATGATGGAGAATGGCAAAGAGTATCAATGTATGCAGAAGAAATTGACCAATTGCTTTGCTTGTTAGCTGCAAAATTCGGAGTTAAAAAATTCGAAACTCAACTCGCTAATAAAACTGACTTTGCTTCAGCAATTACTTACCCTTTAGAATTAAAAGGTGAGCCGATACTAATAAAAAACATAAAACATCAAATCCTGTTAAGTTCACCAATACAAATCTTAATACAATCAACGGATAACTAACTATAATTATATGATAATCAGTTATCTAGTGAATCATTTCATTAAAAAGTACAACCCATGAATATTTTAAAATTAATAGAAAAAAGATATACTGCAAAAAAATACAACGCTGATAAGGAGATACCACAAGAAAAAATTGAAGATTTGAAAGAAATTTTACGCCTTACTCCTTCTTCGATAAATATTCAGCCTTGGAAATTTACATTTGTACAAAATCCAGAAATGAAAGCAAAATTAGCTTCAGTTTCCATGCATAATGAAGAAAAAATAAATCAAGCCAAGCTATTAGTTGTATTTAGTGTGGCAGATGATTTGGATGCTTTTCAAAAAGTGGTCAATAATGAATTACCGCAAGCTAGAAAAGATTGGTACAATCAGATTAAAGCAAGTATGCCGGAATCGGATTTGAAAATATGGTTTTCCAAACAAGTCTATATAGCTTTGGGAGTTGGCCTGACAGCTAGTGCTGCCCTAGGTCTAGATTCAACACCTATGGAAGGTATAGAATCAGATAAATATATGACTATTCTTAACATGAAGACATACAAACCATTATTTGCTATGGCTGTAGGTTATGGGTCTGAAGATGATTTCAACCGAATTGAAGTAACACCAAAATCTAGGAGATTATTAGAAAATGTAATCGAAACTATCTAAACAGCACTTTAAAAAGTAAACTCCGTTGAAAATGGCTTAATCTAAATCCACTTATACTATCTTTGAGAGATATCTAAAGTAAATGAGTAAAAAAACACTTCCTGTAACTGAAAATAATACTCTTCAAGCTGAGGATAAAAAAAATTATGCCGAAGAATTAATCTCCGCTAATAAAGAACTTGCATATCAAAACCATGAAAAAGAAAAACGCGCTGCTGAATTGGTAATTGCCAATAAAGAACTGGCGCTTCAGGTTATTGAAAAAGGAAAACGTGCTGCCGAATTAGTCATCGCTAATAAAGAGCTTGCCTTTCAAAACATAGAAAAAGAAAGACGTGCCGCTGAATTGATTATTGCTAATATAGAGCTAGCATATCAAAATCAGGAAAAGGAAGACCGCGCCGCAGAATTAATTGTTGCCAATAAAGAACTAGCACTTCAGGTTACTGAAAAAGGAAAACGCGCTTCCGAATTGATCATTGCAAATAAAGAACTTGCCTACCAAAACAAAGAAAAAGAAAAGCGTGCGGCCGAATTAGTGATTGCAAATACAGAACTGGCATATCAAAATCAAGAAAAGGAAGACCGAGCAGCAGAACTAATCATCGCCAATAAAGAACTGGCTCTTCAGGTTACTGAGAAAGAAAAACGCGCAGCCGAATTAATAATTGCTAATAAAGAACTTGCTTTCCAAAACAAGGAAAAAGAAAAGCGTGCAGCAGAATTGGCTATTGCTAATAAAGAACTGGCTTACCAAAATAAGGAAAAGGAAGACCGCGCTGCCGAATTAATCATCGCCAATAAAGAACTTGCTTATCAAAACGAGGAAAAAGAAAAGCGTGCAGCAGAATTACTGATTGCAAACAAAGAACTAGAATCCTTCGCTTTCATTTCAAGTCATGATTTACAAGAGCCTTTGAGGAAAATTCAGGCTTTCTCGGGAAGGATTTTCGATGAAGAATACGATAATTTATCTCCAAAGGGGAAATATTATGTAGAACGTACTAGACTTTCAGCTTTGCACATGCAGACGCTGATAAATGATTTGCTTACATACTCTCGTACAAGCGTTACCCAAAGGAAGTTTGAAAACAGTGACCTAAATAAAATTGTTCAGGACGTCATGGATTCGCTTAAAGAACAATTGCAGGAAAAAAGCGCTACAATAGAAGTCCATACACTAAGTGACGTTAATATAATTCCTTTTCAATTTCGTCAATTATTACAAAACCTCATCAGTAATTCTCTTAAATTCTGTAAACCAGAACTAAAATCTCATATTATAATTAAGAGCAATTTTATAAAATACAACTCCTTAAGCACTAAGAAATATGCTTTAAACCGAGATCATCATCATATTAGCATTGCCGATAACGGAATAGGTTTCGACCCAGAATTCAACCATAAAATATTTGAAATTTTCCAACGCTTGCATGAAAAAGGCGATTATGAAGGCACCGGAATTGGTCTTACCATCGCGAGAAAAATAGTAGAAAATCATCATGGAATTATTACCGCAAACGGCAAATTAAACAAAGGAGCTACTTTTAATATTTACATTCCTGCTGTACAGAATTAGCCATAATAGTAACATCAATTATAATTCTAACCAATTAATTTTTTATAACTCATTACTCAAATAGTAATACTGCAATTAGATTGCTAACCAAAACACTGGTCGAAAGACTGGTCTTTTATTTTATAATTTAGCAAAATAGCAAAAGCTATTTACGATTAGTAAATCCAAGCAAACATTAAGTGCAAAAAGCACCCCACAATTAATACTTATAATCCAAATAAATATACACTCAACAAACAATAATGGTAAAAACAAACAGACAAGATGCGGTTGGAGCGTTGCTTGACATATATGAACAAATGATTCTAGATTTAAAAAAGGTTATTGAAGATATTCCTGATAATGTCTTACCTATTGTTTTTAATCAACACACAACCAACGAAGATTGTAAATCTATCCAAGCAATTTTATCTCATGTTGTAAATGCTGGGTATGGCTATGCAACTAGCATTAATAATATCAAAGGTCATACTATCAAACAACCAGACAAAACCTTTCGTAATACAATTAAAGAATATTTAATAGACCTCGACAATGTTTTTGCGTTTACACAAAATGTTTTTTCGAACATTAAGGATAGTGAACTTGAGCAAAACGATAATTCTTTAAAAATAAAAATTGGTTCTGGACAGCTATATGACATTGAACAATTAACAGAACATGCGATCGTCCATGTTCTCAGACACAAAAGACAAATTCAAAAAATTAATTATACCAAATAACACAAAAAGAATACTAAATAAAAACACTAGTCGAAAGGCTAGTGTTTTTTTATATATGCTTTTAAAATCTTTTTACAATGTTATTACTATTGAAACATTCTTCTAGATATGTAAATTTTGTAATTTTTTCGAAAGGAAATATAAAACATTTTTAATCAAACTGATAGAACTTTACAACATTGCAATAAAGCAATGATTAACTAGATGACATCAACCTTATAAAACAAAAATTATGAACAATATATTCAGAGGACTACTAGCAGGTTATGGAGCAAAAAAACTGGGTGGCGGTTGCTTCGGTACTATTTTAGTTTTTATCATTATTTGGTTTCTTCTAGGGCAATGCAGTTAAAACAAAATCATATAAATAAATTCATTCTTTAACATTTAAAACAAATATCATGAGCACAGGTAAAGTAGTATTGGGAACAGCAGCAGGACTTGCTGTAGGTGGAATATTAGGAATTTTATTTGCACCCGAAAAAGGGTCAGTAACACGCAAGCAAATCATAGATAAAGGAAATGATTATGCAGATGATTTAAAATCAAAGTATAACGGTATTGCAGATACTTTGAAAGAAAAAATGAAAGCTGTAAAAAAAGAGGCTAAAGATATAACCGAAATTGGAATAGATGATTTTGACAAAGTTAATAGTGAATTCAATGATGAGGCAAAAAATTTTTAATTCTAAATAATACATTATGACTGACGATACAACACCTATAGCAACGCTTTTTGAGCGAGCAGAAGATTACACCAAAACAAGTATAAAATTGTTAAAGCTTAACGCTGTAGATAAATCAGCCGAAATAGTTTCATCACTCTTTTCATTACTTGTTGTTAGTATGACGGTTGTATTGTCAATCATAATTATTAGCATTGGTGTTGCAATATGGTTAGGTAAACTATTGGGCGATACATTTTACGGTTTCTTTATAATTGGAGCTTTCTATTTACTGGTGGCTATTTTTCTTCGCATTTTTAGAGAACAATGGCTCAAATATCCAGTTAGTAATTCTATTATTAAACAAATGATGAAGCAAAAAGTGTTATGAAAAAGACAAACGAAACCGATGCATTAAATGAATTGATTGTTCTTACAGAGCAACAATACAATACTGACTTGTTCTTACTAAAGGAACAATTTCATATTGCTTATGAAAGTATAAAACCTGTCAATATTATCAAAAATCTAGTTCATGACGTTAGTGCATCATCCAAAATAAAAGAAGATGTGCTTGGCAATGTTATGGGTTTAGTGACGGGATTTATTTCTAAAAAATTAATAGTGCATCATGATAGTAATCCTATAAAGAAAGTGTTTGGTACTATTCTTCAATTTGCAATATCCAATGTAGTTGCAAAACATTCGATCGATATCAAAGCAGTTGGTACGGCTCTTTATAATAATTTTTTGAAGAATAAAAAGTAATACATATTTTGGTTAGTTATAAAAACACACTCGTCGAAAGATTGGTGTGTTTTTTATTTTAAGTATAGTCATAGTATCTTATAACAACTCCTTCCTATTGCCAGCTAAGAGAAAATGTAATACTTGTTAAAAACAAATTACAGCAATACATTCAACCAAAAAACAGTAAATTCGTATTTATAAATAATCAAAACTAGGCAACGATTTTTGGTACAGCAATACCAAATTTAAACGTAGTTTCTAAAACAATTATAATGGCATCAGGCTTTTTTGTACTATTAGATGATATCGCAGCAATTATGGACGATGTTGCAGTAATGAGTAAAATTGCAGCAAAAAAAACAGCAGGGATTTTAGGTGATGACTTAGCTGTTAATGCCGAAAAAGCTTCTGGTTTTGCTTCTTCAAGAGAACTCCCTGTGTTGTGGGCAATTGGAAAGGGATCGTTTATTAATAAATTAATTATTTTACCCATTGCCTTTTTATTAAGTGCTTTTTTTCCTTTAGCCATCAAAATAATTCTGGTACTTGGCGGGCTTTTTTTAGCCTATGAAGGTGCCGAAAAAATATACGAATATTTATTTCCACACAAACATAAGCATGGAGAAACTGAAACTCAATTTAAAGAGTATACTGAAGAAGAAATTCTAACTCTTGAAAAAGACAAAATAAAATCAGCAATTGTAACCGATTTTATTTTATCGGTAGAGATAGTGATTATTGCACTCGGTACTGTAATTGAAAAATCTCTTTCATCTCAGATTATTGTAGTTTCTATAATTGCAGTATTAGCAACTATAGGAGTTTATGGCATTGTAGCCCTAATTGTAAGAATGGATGAATTAGGGTATAAACTCATTGAACATAGTACCAAAGAACGTAGCTTAACAAAAATGATTGGAAAACTACTTGTACAGGCACTACCAAAAGTTATCAAAAGTTTAGCCGTTATAGGTACTATAGCTTTGCTTCTTGTAGCAGGAGGCATATTTGTACACAATATTGATTTTTTACATCATCTATTTCCTCAATTACCTACAATTGTAAAAGATATTAGTTTGGGACTTGTAATTGGGCTGATTGTCTTGGGAATGGTAAACGCATTCAAAAAGATAATTGGGAAGAAATAAGGAATACTATATTAAACTACTTTTTGGATAATCAATTTAGTATCCCTTTTCGCTTTACTTCGCAGACACACAGCACAATTACTTCGTGAGTTTGCTTCGCTTGTGTATATTATACGCTCTCTAACCAAATCTATAAGCGTACCTCTTAAAATTATAACCTTCCCTGCCCAATCTATAGGCGAGCCAATCAAAACTGTAGGTGCGCCAATCAAAACCATAGGCGCACCTATAAAATTCATAGGCGTACTTACCAAAATTAAAGGCGAACATACCAAAACTAGAGGCTCTCCATACTAAAATTGTGGCCCTCCTAAACAATCAAGATGTGCATCCTATAGAATCAAAGGCATTACCTTTAAAATAGTTATGTAAGCCTATCCTTTTTGGAGGCAACGCCTATAAAAAGGATAGGCTCTCCTTTGAAAATTAAAGGAGAGCCTATCGAAAAAATAGGTAACACATACAAAATTGAGAGGCACGCCTCAATATTATTATGGCGCAGTATTCTATAAAAAAACAGAGTATTTTTTTTAAAAAGACAGTCTGAATTATATTTTTTCAAAATAAAGATGACCAATAGTAGAGTCACCGCTACTGTCATCTTTCAGTTGCAAAACATTTCCCGTATTCTCAACTACTTTCCAATTCCCACTCAAATTGATTAAAACCTCAGGAGTATCAAATGTGACCATAAAAATAGTACTGGATATATCATCATCGTTCGAGCTTTTGGATGCAGACCATACACCTGTATATGAATTAGTCCCCTTTGAAGCTGTCAGTATAGAATTATCCCTAAAAGTAAAACTATACCCCTTATAATCTTGTGTTTTATCATCTCCTGATTCAGCAAAATAACTAACCTTCCAAGTCCCATCTTTTACAGCATCTGATACATCATTGGCTCCCGTTTTAGAATCTTCATTACTACAGGAAACAAAAGTTGCCATTACAACTACTATCAACAAAACATATCTAATTACAATTCTAAATCTCATACTAATGGAATTTTTTAAGTTTTTTTCTAATTTAAAGTATCACTTTGGGTAAAATTAAGAATTATAATTTGACTTCAAATTAATTATTTAAAGGATACCTAAATTAAAGCTTCAATTCTAATCCTATATTATTCCATCAATATGTACAAAAAACCACAAACAATTGTTTGTGGTTTTTGTTTTTAAAATTTGAATCATAATTAAATTAAATCAAAATCATTTGTCTTTGGTTATTTGCCTTGTAGACGCAATGTATATTGTTTCATGATTTCATCAACATGCTTTTGTTTCACCTGTAGTCGACTTAATCCATTTAGATTATCCAAATATCCTGTAAAAACATGACTGATATAAAGAGGAGAAGTATTACTACCAACAGAAGCATTATGACAAGAAAAGCAATTAACTAGACTATTTACTGTAACTGCATGTATAGATGACGGTTTTCCAAATCCTACTTGAACGTATGTTTCCATCGTAATATTGGCTGCTGCAACAGATCCTCTAACTAATTTTCCTGGCTGAGAATTTGAAAGATTACGACCTAAAGAATCTAAAGCCGCCGCTTGTGCTTGAGGCGTAGGGAATTTTGCAGTATTGATCCATATCGAACCATTGTAGAAATAATTATTCCAAACTCCTTGCAGTTGTTTCTTTACACTTTCATTAATAGTGCGAATATTATTGAAGTTAACAGAAGCATCCTGACTAGTTTGCATATAAAGCTGAACATTATGTGTTCCTTTCATTGCTTTTTCGACAGGAACACCATATTTGTAAACAGAAAATACATCTGTATAAATACCATTTTTTGAAGTGATATTTGTAACTGTTGCAGTAGTAGCCTTGTTGAAAAAAGGATAATCAACTGTACTAGTCACTGGTGCATCAGTTGTTGGTGTAGCCTTAGACCAATCATAAGCAGGTGCAAGATTTTCATGTTCAAAAGTAGCCCAAACAAATTCAGGGTGATTCTCAACAACTCCAACAACATGTATTCCTAAAAGAGCTACTTTCTTTTTTACACCATTGATTTCACCTTGAGTAATAAAATATGTAGAGGTATCTTTAAGAACGCTCGCATCAATCCAAGATGATTTAACCTCTAAAGCTCCTACTGGAAAAGCTACACCTTTCACTAGGTTAGGATCTTTTTTTGCTATTGGCGCATATTTTACCATTGTATCATAAAGAAGACTGTCCATGAATATTGAATAATACACTGTTGTGGATGGTGGAACGCCTGTTGGATAATTAGGTGTTTTTAAAATATCAGTTGTAGAACTCGCTTGAGCGCTATCTGTTAAAACAATTCCTTTAGTAGCATCTAATTTTTGACCTCTAGAATTCACTTGTATCAAAGTACTCATAAACTGTGGTTGTCCATTTACCTCATTGGTTAACCAAAGAAATTTTTGCCAAGACCATTGATGAAAGTCACAATTAGTAACTGTTGCATTGTTTGCAAAGGCACTAGTAGGTCCTTCATTTGGTGCAGGAGTCTGTCTTGTATTGTTTACTATTGTAAACCAACTAGCAGGAGCCAAACACTCAGAATCAGCAGCAGCTGTTGTATAAGCAGCTTTTTCATCTTTTACTTTTGGATCATTTTTGCAGGCGCAAAATGAGATTAGCGTAATTAAAAATAATACCTTTTTTGTCGTTTTCATATTGAATTTCTTTAGTTAAAATTTGTGGTTATTAATTTGACGACATGAAACTAGGTAATTAACAAAACTGCTTTTCAAAAAATGCCTTAAACCTTTTATATTTGGGTATAAAAGCTACAAAGAGGTGTACAAGTAAATATAAAAATGACATAATATAGTACGAATATTCCGATTGCCATGTTGGGTGGGAAGAATTCAATCATCAGTAGAAATTATTAAAATTTCGGTTATTAAAATAAACACGTTATTTCTTATGCGAAATTAAAATAAATGTATTTTGTCGGAATTTAAATAAATTTTAGCTATATTTAGCATAGCTCTTAAGATATTAAAACAAGCTAAGCAATAAACCTTTGTATTTCAACGAACTTAAATAAAATACTAACTAAATATAACTACCATTGAAAAATAAAAAAACATCTCTAGTAAACATCTTAATTGATTTTTTTGCCTCTCTATATGATTTGGTTGTTGATTCATTTGCCTCTCTTTATGATTTGGTTATCGATTCAATACTTTTTTTAGTAGAATATGTAAAATGGATTACTAATATCAGTTCGACCAAGGCTACAAATTTCAATACACCTGTTGAAGAATCAATACAAGTTCACAATCAAACTCCTTTTGATATTCGATAATTTTTTTACATCTATTTAAGTAGTAAATCATCCTATTTGATTAAAAGTAAATAACTGACAAAAGTCATCGAACTAAAAAAACAATATTCTTACCTTTGGGAATATTACTAAAATGACAATCGAAAGTGTGGTTTTTCGATGTCTTAAAAAAATGGAAATGAAATTTAAAGGCGTTATTTTTGATTTGGACGGCACATTGGTTAATTCACTTGAGGACATTGCAGATGCTATGAATAAGGTTCTTACAAACCTGAACTACCCTACTCATAGTTATAAAAGTTATCAATATTTCATTGGTAGCGGCCTTCGCAACTTGGTTAGCAAATCGTTACCAGAAACAAATAATACTGAAAAAGATATCGATCGTTGCTATCAATTAATGATTGAAGAATACACTATTAATTGCTCTCACAAAACAAAAGCTTACGATGGAATTAGTGAATTATTAAACCACTTAATTTCAAACAATATAAGACTAAGTGTATTCTCAAATAAATCAGATGAACTCGCCAAGAAAATCACTACTGATTTGTTTCCGAACATTTTTGATCCTATTGTGGGCTTACGTATCGAAGAACTAAAAAAACCAAATCCATCTGAAGCCATTGCTATAAGCAAAAGTCTAGGACTAAAAACCGAAGAAATTATTTTTGTGGGTGATTCTGGTATTGATATGCAAACAGCAACCAATGCTAAAATGGTTGCCGTGGGTGTTTCATGGGGATACAGACCAGAAGAAGAATTGATTGCAACCGGAGCAAAATTTGTTTTAAAAACTCCTTTGGATTTAATTCAGATTTTACAACCCAATCATACAAATATATTGACGCAACAATAGACTTTGAAGTTAGCAAATAACAAAGAAATAATACAATAACACTACTTTTTAGCAATAAGAACCTACAATAGATTCAATTCCAGATTAGTTATGTAATATGCTTTACTTATTTTTTTTAACTTTATAATTCAAATATAAAATAAACAGAATGAAAATAGCAGTTTTAGGAACAGGAGCAGTTGGTATAACAATAGCTTCCAAATTAATTGAATTGGGCCATCAGATAATGATAGGCTCTAGAAGTAAAACGAATGAAAAAGCGATTGAATTTACAAATAAATTTGATCAAAACGCCAGCAATGGAACTTTTGAAGAGGCAGCCTTTTTTGGAGAAATTATCTTTAATTGTATCAAAGGTGAATTTGCTATTCAAGCACTAACATCTGCAGAAAAAGGTATTCGAAACAAAATCCTTATCGATGTTAGTATTCCAGTAAACACACACAATGGAGCGCCATTGAGTTTACTCCCTGAACTTTGCAATACCAATTCATTGGGTGAAGAAATCCAAAAAAACTTTCCAGATACCAAAGTAGTAAAGACCCTAAATACCATGTGGAATACCTTAATGATATCTCCATCCATGCTTAAAAACGGTGATCATACCAATTTTATATGTGGTAATGATGATGAAGCTAAAGCTAAAGTAAAAAGCTTGCTTAATGAAATTGGTTGGAAAAATGAAACCATTCTAGATTTAGGTGACATAGTGGGCTCCAGAGGAACAGAAGCAACAGTGCTGTTATGGTTGAGAATTTGGGGAGCAACAATAGGTACTTTTAGCCTTAAAGTGGTTAATTAATAAAAAAACAATTAGAAATATCTTCAAAAGCTAACCCTTTTTGAAGACATTTTTTTATTATAAACCATTAAGATATTTAGAAAATTTAGACTTAATTTTTCTAAATATCTTAATGGCAAAATTTTAAAATTTTAAAAAGTCAAAGTATCCACAACTTCTTTGAGCATTCGCAAACTTTTTAATTTATCTTGATGGTCATATATAGGACTACTAATCATCAATTCATCAACACGAGAATACCTGATAAATTCTTTTAACTCTTTTACCAATGTCTCCTTACTGCCTATAAACGAACCAGCAGTCATTTGGTTCACATGAAAACGAGCTTCTTCACTCATATCATTCATAAGATCTGTCAGAGAATCTACTGGAGGTTGCAACGGTTTTCTGGTATTTTGAACTAAATTCTGAAACATTTGATACAAACTGGTGGATAGAATTTCTGCTTCTTCATCCGTATCGGCAGCTATTACATTGACGCAAGCCATTGTTTTAGGTTCCTGAAGATATTCTGATGATTTAAAATTCTCCCTGTAAAACTCGAAAGCCTGAATCATTTGTCTGGCTGCAAAATGTCCTGCAAAAGCATACGGCAATCCGTAAGCCGCCGCCAAAGTGGCGCTATCCATACTAGAACCTAAAATCCAAATAGGAACATTTGTACCTTCTGCTGGAAAAGCACGAACACTGGCTGTAGCATTTTCTAACGAAAAATAATTCTGTAATGCCGAGACATTCTTTGGAAATCGTTGTGATTCCTCAAAAAAGTCCTTGCGAATGGCTTGTGCCGTTTGTGAATCTGTTCCAGGAGCTCTTCCCAAACCAAGGTCAATTCGGTCAGGGTATAAAGTTGCCAATGTACCAAACTGTTCGGCGATAATCAATGGGGAATGATTCGGTAACATTATCCCCCCCGATCCTACTCGTATATTTTTTGTCAAACTCGCAACATAGCCTATCAAAACCACAGTTGCTGTACTAGCAACGTGAGCCATATTATGATGCTCTGCCAACCAAAACCGATTGTATCCCAAACTATCGGCAAGCTGTGCCAATTCTTTAGTTTTTTGCATCGTTTCGGTGGCATTACTACCTTCAGTAATTATGGCTAATTCTAATAAGGATATTGGGATTTTCATATTGCTATTGGATTTGTACAAAATTAGGTATTATGAAACTATTACTTAATTTCGGTAACAAACTTTTCTTTTGGAGTTCTTACTTTTTTCATATTAACCAACCAATCATTAGCTTCGTCTCTGTAACCAAGTGGCAAAATCACTGCGCTTTTCAATCCTTTTTCTTTTAATTCTAAAAGTTTATCCAATTCGTCGTTACTAAAACCCTCCATTGGTGTAGCATCTACTTGTTGTTCTGCTGCAGCAACCATGGCAACTCCCAATGCTATATATGCCTGACGAGCTGCATGATTAGCATGCCATTCGGTAGAAAGTGGCTCATACATTCCCCAAAGTGTTTTTTTGTAGTCATCCATTTTATCAGCCGGAAGTCCTCTTTCAGCTAGAGTTCTATCAAAAACTTTAGTGATTTTTTCCAGTGAATATCCATCCCAAGCAGCAAAAACCAATAGATGAGAACAGTCTGTTATTTGACTTTGATTCCACGCAAATGGTTTAATTTTTTCTAGCAACTCAGAATTACTGATTACAAATATTTCATATGGCTGTAATCCAGATGATGATGGAGATAGTCTTGTAGCTTCCAATATGTAATCTAGTTTTTCTTGCGGTACTGTTTGACCGTTCATTTTCTTTGTGGCATAACGCCAGTTCAAAGCTTCTATTAATTTCATGTGTATCTCTTTTTTAAAATAAGTTAATACAAAACTACACAAACCTTGTTACTTTTAGTAACTTTGTAACCAAAAGTAATAGTGACAAAAAAGTAACTAAATAACATTGTATGATCATTGAAGAGAACCACTCAAAAAAAGAATGTACTAACAGGATTATAGCGATTCACGACGTAATGGATATCCTTAATGGTAAATGGAAAGTCTCCATTATTGCGTGTCTATGCTTTCAAAAAATGCGCTATACAGATATTTTGAAAGAAGTTAAAGGTATATCTGGAAAAATGCTAAGTAGAGATTTGAAAGAACTAGAAGCAAACCTACTTATTACCAGAACTGTTGTAAACACTCAGCCCATTACAGTAGAATATGAAATTACTGAATATGGTTCTACTCTAAAAAAAGTGATCAATGTAATTGCTGACTGGGGTTTTGAGCATCGAAAGAAAATAATAGCAAAATAATGCATTAACAACCAATTTCTATATTTTCCAATTCTGAAGAGTATAACTCTTCAGAAAAAATAACTATTTTTGCACTCTAATTTTTTTACCATGTCAAAGAAGAAATACAAAATAGCAGTAATCCAATTAAATTTAAACGACGTTGCAGAAAACAACCTAAAAAAATGTTTGAGTTGGGTTCGTGATGCAGCCAATCAAGGTGCCGAAGTAATTTCGCTACCTGAATTATATAGCAGTCATTATTTTTGTCAAAGTGAAGATGTTGATAATTTTGCTTTAGCAGAACCATTATACAGTACTTCCTTTATTGCTTTTAGTGCTTTGGCAAAAGAATTAGGTGTAGTAATCATTGTTCCTTTCTTCGAAAAAAGAATGGCAGGAATTTACCATAACAGCGCTTACATCATTGATACTGATGGATCTGAAGCTGGTTTGTACCGAAAAATGCACATTCCAGATGATCCACATTTCTATGAAAAATTCTATTTCACGCCTGGTGATCTAGGATTTAAGACTATTCCAACTCAAAAAGGAAAAATAGGAACTTTAATTTGCTGGGATCAATGGTATCCAGAAGCAGCGAGATTAACAGCTTTGAAAGGAGCCGAAGTTTTATTTTATCCAACTGCAATTGGATGGCATCCACAAGAAAAAGAGCAATACGGAGAAAACCAACACGGTGCTTGGATGAGTGTCATGAAAGGTCATGCTGTTGCTAATGGAGTGTATGTAGCTGCCGCGAACCGAATTGGATTAGAGCAATATCTACCTGATACAGCAGGAATTCAGTTTTGGGGATCATCGTTTATTGCAGGACCACAAGGAGAAATTTTGGCACAAGCCTCTCACGATAAAGAAGAAATCTTAATAGCCGAAGTTGACTTAGATTTACAAGAAAATGTCCGTCAGAACTGGCCATTTTTCAGAGATAGAAGAATTGATGCTTTTGGTGATATTACCAAAAGAGCTATTGACTAATTTGTTTCTAAATCACCATAAAAACATAAAATCTACCATTAGTAATAACTTACTCTTGGTAGATTTTTTTAAACTAATATCTAAATAAATTCTTTTAAAATCTTAGAAACTTAGTCTCTAAGTAACTTTTATTAATTCAAATCAGGCTGGTAAATTTTTACAGTACCGTCTCCTTCACTGCTTACTACCAGTAAACTTCTTTTCGTTGGACTTTTACTAGCAGGAATATAAAAAACTCCTTCAGGTGCATCACCGGTTTTTAAAGCTTGTAAATATTTTGGAGCTGTTGGAATACTTATATCATACATCATTACAGCATCAGCTCTTTCCAATCCTACAAACAAAATTTGTTTATCTCCCATTTTGGCCGTATAAACTGCTTCTGGTTCTGCTCCTTTATCATCACTTCGTCCATCATCATACACACCAAAATCATTCGCTTTTCTGTCTAATTCGTTTTTACTATCAAATACTAATTGTCCAGTTGCTCCATTCCAAATAGAAAATGAACGTGCACCAAACCCTACTAATTCATCAAAATCACCATCACCATCTATATCACCCATTTTGGTATTGATATTTAATCTTCCCATACTAGCATCTGCTTTTAAAGCAACAGCATTGGGAAAAATAGCTGGATCCAATACAACTGAAGAATTATTAATTCTTTTCACATCCGTAAAAGCACTGTATTCACGAGCATCACCTTCATTGGCAGTCACAAGATATTGCACATTATTCATTTCAAAGTTGCTAATTGCATCTGGCTGAAACATTCCTTTTAATTTCCAAGTATTAAAAGCTATTGCACCATCTTTATCACTAATATCAATTGCATTTTCTGCTAAACTATAGTCTTTATATCCTAAAGGAAAAATCTGAGTAATTTTTTTAGTCGTCAAATCAATTTTAGCAATACCATTGTTCTCCTGAAGTGTTACCCAAGCCGTTTTAGAATCGGCAGAAACGGTAATATATTCCGGTTCAATATCCGCAGCAAAATTATTAGTTGCGCTAGCAATTCGGAAACCTTTTGTTTTTAAAGTTGCCAATTCACTACTAAAACTAGCAAAATTCAATGTTGTAACAGCATAATTAGACGCTATATCAATAATAGAAACCGAACCATCAGGATCTTGTGAATAATCATCATTTGGTTCACCTTCATTAGCAGTTAATATAAATTTACCATCATGAGAATAAGTAATCATATCTGGTAATGCTCCAACAGTAACTTCTTTAACAAGAGCGTAATTTGAAGTTTCAAAAACCACAACTTTACCAGGATCTTGCTTATTAATTTTTGACTCCATAGCCACTGCTAATTTTCCGTTAAACGTCGTAACACTATTAGCCGCTCCACTATAAGGAGCTAAATCAATACTTGCTACTAAAGTTGGTTTAGTAGGATCGGATATATCAATTACATCAATTTTATTAGTACTACTGTTATTTACTGTAAACAGTCTTTTGGTAGTTTCATCATAAGCGCTAATCTCTGCAGCTCCAGTTCCTCCTATCGTTAATGATCCAATTTCCTTAAAAGTTGATGGGTTTTCGTTTACCATTTCTTCACTAGAATCATTAGAATCATCATTCTTTTCACAACCAATAATCAAAAATAAAATTGCAAATGCAACAAGGCCTTTCTTTATCATTTTTTTTAAAGTTTTAATTTTTTTCAAAAATAACATTCAAGGCTACTGCGCTAATTATGGAACTATTATCAAATGTTTACTATAACAATTCCATAATTTGTCAATCATTAAATAATTATTAAATTTTATATTTAAGGAGAGAAATAAAAAGGCATTTTTAAGAAAAATAGTTTCCTGCTGTCCACTATATCTTTTTATAAAGAAAAAAAGCTTTATAAAAAGGACTCCACTACCATCAGGGCTAAAAGGAGAGATGTTATATTTTTGCTAACAAACCCAAAACTACAACTTTCAACTTTCAACTTTCAACTAATAATTCTCGCTTTCATTAATCCTACTGTTTGCATATCTTTGCACACATTTCAATTAGCATTTATCTATGACAGCAATTACGAGACGATTTCCTGCGGAGTGGGAAAAACAACAAGGAATTTTATTGTGTTTTCCACATAACGGTAAAGACTGGCCAGGAAAATACGAAGCCGTACAATGGGCTTTTGTTGAATTCATCAAAAAAGTAGCTACTTATGAACAAGTTTTCTTGGTAGTAACCAATGAAAACCAAAAAAGTAAAGTAAATGAGATGTTAGAAACGGCTCACGTAAAAATGAGCAATATCTCTTTCATCATACACAAAACTAATCGCAGTTGGATGCGCGATTCTGGACCAATTATTGTAAAAAATGGCACAGAGAGAGAAGCATTGAATTTCAATTTCAACGGTTGGGCCAAATACAAGAATATCAATCTTGATAAACATGTTCCGGCCAAAGTAGGCGAGTTTCTTAATATTCCAGTAACCCAAGTAATGTACAAAGGTAAACCTGTTATTGTTGAAGGCGGTGCTATTGATGTTAACGGACGTGGTACCTTATTAACTTCCGAAGAATGTTTAATGCATCCTACTATCCAGGTTCGAAATGAAAATTTCACCAAAGAAGATTACGAAGCCGTTTTCAAAGAATATTTAGGAGTAACTAATGTAATTTGGTTAGGAGATGGAATTGAAGGGGATGATACCCACGGGCATATTGATGATTTATGCCGATTTGTAAACGAAGATACCATTGTAACAATTGTTGAGACAGATAAAAATGATTCTAATTATAAACCTTTACAGGATAATTTGAAACGTTTACAAAATGCGAAGTTAGAAAACGGAAAATCTCCAATAATTGTAGCTTTGCCAATGCCAAAACGTGTCGATTTTGAGGATTTAAGATTACCTGCCAGTTATGCCAATTTCTTAATTTTGAATAACTGTGTTTTGGTTCCTACTTTTAATGATAGTAACGACAGAGTAGCTTTAAATATTTTATCTGAATGTTTCCCAGATCGCGAAATAATTGGAATTAGCTGTGTCGATTTTATTTGGGGATTCGGAACATTACATTGCTTGAGTCAACAAATTCCAGAATAAAATATATTATAAAAAAAAGACTTGTAGAAATCTACAAGTCTTTTTTTTTATATGAGTAAGAATATTTTTAATCTCTGGTAAAAGGTATTTTTTGATCTGCACTAATAATCATATCAAATCCATTTTTAGCTTCGTTAAACTGAAATATAACTCCTGCCTCTTTAGATTCAAATTTATCTTTATCAATTTGAGTAAGTGAAAATTTAGGATAATTTGTAATTTCAGCGAAGAGTACGCTATTTTTTTCAGTAAATTCAATTTTTAATGGCGCTTTAGTAGTCGAAAATTTCCCTAAATAACCATCTAAAATAACATCCTTCTCAATTGTTCCTTTATCAGATTTCCAAGTATTATTACTTTCGTTCACATCAGGAAATACATGACTTGGATCAATAACTACACTCTCTATTTCTTCGGTAGTATCTACTTTGAAAGACCAAACTATATTACGTTGCCAAATTTCTACTGGTAAATTAACACGGGTAACTTTTCCGCTTTTTGTTTTTACATCTAAAACTACAGGCATAGGCATTTTTTCAAAGTTTTCAATAGTAATTACAGCTCCTTTACCTGGATCGTTTTTCACATATTTAACTGAATTTACTCCTTGATCTAAACGCCAGTTATTAACAAACCACCCTTTCCAAAACCAACTTAAATCCTCTCCAGCAACATTTTCCATTGTTCTGAAAAAGTCATCAGGTGCTGGATGTTTGTAAGCCCAACGTTCAACATAAGTTCTAAAAGCCAAATCAAAACGCTCTTGTCCCAATATCTGTTCTCTCAACATTATCAATCCAGCACTTGGTTTAAAATAGCACAAAAGACCAATATTACTTTCCTTCATATTATCTGGTGAACTCATAATAGGTTCCGTCTTTGGATCTGTAAAATAATCAGCACTATTATGCATATCGGTTACTTTACTTTTATACTCACCTTTATTAAAATCGACAGAACTTAAAGAATTGATAAAAGTGTTAAAACCTTCATCCATCCATCCAAATAAACGCTCATTAGAACCTACAATCATTGGGAACCAACCATGACCAAATTCATGATCTGTAACTCCCCATAAATCTTCTCCTTTAGATTCCCATCCACAAAAAACAATTCCTGGATATTCCATTCCTCCCTCATTTCCTGCAACATTGGTAGCTACTGGATAAGGATATTCAAACCATCTTTTAGAATAATTTTCGATTGAAGTTTTGGTATATTCTGTTGCACGTCCCCAAGCTTCATTGCCTGCACTTTCAACAGGGTAAGCCGATAATGCCAGTGATTTTGCACCGCTTGGTAAATTAATTCTGGCGCCATCTAAAATAAAAGCTGGTGAAGAAGCCCATGAAAGATCTCTTGCGTTCTTGATTTTAAAATGCCAAGTTTTTACCGATATTGTTCCCGCATTTGAAACATTGGCTGCAACCTCTTCAGCTGTACGAATCATTATTGTTTTTTCGCTTTTCTTAGCTTCAGCAAGTCTTTTTTGTTCGGTAGTGGAATACACAGCTGTTGGGTTTAACAATTCACCTGAACAAACTACAATATGGTTTGATGGTACCGTAATATTTACATCAAGATCGCCATATTCTAAATAAAACTCAGATGCTCCCAAATACGGATTGGTATTCCATCCTCTTAAATCATCGTACACACACATACGTGGATACCATTGTGCAATAGTAAAAATTTTACCATTTTTAGTATCTAAAACTCCCGTCCTATCCGAACCTTCTTTTGGGGAGATATAAGAAAAATCAATTTTAATGCTGACTACACCGCCTTTAGGCTTCAAGTCATCTGGAAGAAAAACTTGCATTCTGGTATCTGTAATACTAAATTTTGCTTCTTTCTCAACAGATTTGCCTTTTGAAATTGAAACTATTTTAACAGATTTGATTTTATGTCCTCCATCAAAAACTTCTCCTCGCGCACCATTACGGCTTCCATTAAGTGGAATAAGTGCATTTCCTCTAGAGTCTGCTTTGAATAAATTTTGATCCAAATGCATCCAAACAAATGTCATTTTATCGTTACTATTATTGGTATAGGTTACTACATCTGTACCAACAATTTCATTTGTCTTTTCATTTAATTTAGCAGTCAATTTATAGTCTGCTCTGTTTTGCCAATACCCATATCCAGGTTCACCACTAGCAGAACGCGTAGGCGTTGCATCTTTTGTATAAAAAAACGGCCCAAAAGCATCATGATAATCATACTTTGAAACAGGAGTGGAAGTGGAAGCTGATGTAGTAATAGCTGGAGTTTCTTGACTCCATGAGTTGCTAAACACAATTAATAAAGCCATTTGTAATACAGCTCTAAAACGATTGTTTTTCATATAGTTGCTTTTAAATTTAAGGTAAGATTCAATCCGTAGATATTAGACAGTTGTTTTTAATATTTTTTTATACTTAATTCATGTTTATCAACTATCCAAAGCAAATTAATGGAAAAAAAAATGATTTTCATCTTAAAATTAAGAATTTGATTGATTTTCGCTGCAAATAATTTTTATTTTTTCTTCTTCAAGTAAGAATTATAAAATATCTTTACAACAGCATTTCTTAACAACAAAAAACAACTATTATTGTGACTACAACTATTTCCAACTCATTTTTAACTGCAGAAATAAAACACATAGGAGCCGAATTATGTTCTTTAAAAGATAATTTGAATAAAGAATATATCTGGAATGGAAATCCTGCCTTTTGGGGAAAACACTCTCCTATTTTATTCCCAATAGTTGGTACTTTAAAAAATAATTCCTATCAACATAACAATTCTGAATATCATTTATCACGTCACGGTTTTGCACGTGAAATAGAATTTAAAATAATTGACAAACAAGAAAATAGCGCGACTTTATTATTAATGGCGTCTCAAGAAACCAAAGAAAAATATCCTTTTGATTTTGATTTGTACTTAATTTATACTATAGAAGGCAAAACATTGAAAGTAGAATACAAAGTATTTAACAAAGGAAAATCAATAATGCCTTTTTCAATTGGGGCACATCCGGCATTTGATTTGCCAGGAAATTTTGAAAATTATAGCTTAGCCTTTGAAACGAAAGATACTTTAGAATATTTTTTATTAGAAGATGGGCTAATTTCAAATACTACTAATACCCTATCATTGGATCAAAATCAATTGCATTTGAATCATAAATTATTCGAAAATGATGCTTTAGTTTTCAAAAACATAGAATCCAAATCAGTTACAATTTTAGAGAATTCAAATCCGTTTTTAAAAGTAAGTTACCCTAATTTTCCAGATTTAGGCATTTGGACTCCAAATGCTCCTTTTATTTGTATTGAACCGTGGTTTGGATATTCTGACACTGTGGATAAATTTGGTTCCCTTTTGGACAAAGAAGGAATTAATATCTTGGAAGCTAATGATACATTTAATTCTGCTTTCACTATTGAAGTTCTATAAAACAATCTCAAATTGAATGCTATGCTAAAAATTAATTTTTTACCATTTCCAATATTAAAAACCGAACGATTATTATTAAGGCAATTAACTGCAAATGATGCAGACACTCTTTTGGTTTTACGTTCGAATGAGCAAGTCATGAAATACATCCCAAGACCTTATCTCAAAACCAAAGAAGAGGCCTTAGAACTTATTGCAATGTTTGATGACAAAATAGAAAATGGAATTGGTATTAACTGGGGAATTACATTTTTGAATGATCCCGAAAAAATTCTAGGAATCATAGGACATTACCGCATGAAACCAGAACATTACAGAGCTGAAGTCGGATATATGCTATTCCCAGAATACAATGGAAAAGGGATTGTTTCAGAAGCATTACGAAAAGTAGTTGAATATGGTTTTAACGAAATGAAACTACATTCTATAGAGGCTATTTTGGATCCTGAAAATATTGCATCTGAGAAAGTTTTATTAAAAAATGGCTTTGTAAAGGAAGCTCATTTAATTGAAAATGAATTTTATGAAGGTCGTTTTCTGGACAGTATGATTTATTCTAAATTAAACAGGTAATTCTTTTTATTTAGCTTTTTTACAATTTTAGGTTTAAATAAAAAAAACATAAAATCTTACAAAAAATTAATCTATTCCCTAAATCAGTTATATATTTGTTCTCGAATCTTTTATATCACTTAATTTAGCAGCATTATAACTCGATTTTTTTAATGAAAAAACTATTTCTTCTTCTATTTCTTTTAATTTCAATTTATTCTCAATCTCAAACTTATATAAAAGTCAATGCTATTACAGCTTTAGTCCTAGTGCCAAATATAGGGATAGAAACTAGCATTGGAAAAAAATCTACTTTTCAATTTGATGTTCTGGCTTCTTTTTGGAGTTCAATAGATGGAAAGCCTAGAGAATTTTACACTTTTACACCTGAATACAGATATCATTTTCATGAAAAATACAATGGCTTTTATGCTGGAGCAAATATTGGCGCTTCCATTTTTAATGTTCAAAAACCCACCAAAGATTATTGGGGTACCGATATGTATGAGAAAGGATTTGGTTATTTTGTAGGTGCTACCATAGGTTATCAAAAAAAAATAAATAACCGATTCATGCTCGATATTTTTTTAGGAGGTGGTTGGCATCAATCCTATTACAATGGTTACTACATAAGTACTGGTGAGCGTTACGAATTTGTCGAACACCACAACAAAAGTGGTGAATGGTTACCCTATAGAGGTGGTTTAATGATTTCTTATCGCCTCAATTGAATCTTATTTTTTAAATTTCGGAATTGTTTTTACATAAAGCTCTTCTACTTGTTTCCGTGCCCAATCTGTTTTTCGTAAAAAGGTAAGACTTGATTTAACTGTCGGATTTTGATTGAAGCATTTTATAGAAATCAGTTCACCCAAGGTATCAAAACCATAATGTTCTACTAAAGTTTCGACTATTTTTTGAAGCGTGATTCCATGAAGTGGATCTTTTGATTGTTGTTTTTCCATAACTGCAAATTTATAGCATTTTATAAAAAACAATTGGTCTTTCATTAATTAGTTCCTAAATTTGTCCAACTATGCAAAAAATTGTCAACATACTCAACAAAAGAGCCCGATTCGATTATGAAATTCTAGAAACTTATACCGCTGGAATTGTTTTGGCTGGAACCGAAATCAAATCTATTCGATTAGGAAAGGCGAATATTACTGAAAGTTTTTGTGAATTTAGCAATAATGAACTTTTTGTTATCAATACTTATATTGAGGAATATAGTTTTGGTAATCAATTTAACCATAAAGCTCGAAGTGAACGCAAACTACTTTTAAATAAAAGAGAATTAAAAGGTTTAGCCCGTAGTGTACAAGCCAAAGGATTAACCATTGTTCCCTTGAAATTATTTACCAATGAAAAAGGAATAGCCAAATTACAGATAGGTCTTTGCCGTGGTAAAAAAACGTACGACAAAAGAGAATCGCTAAAAGAACAAGATACCAAAAGAGATTTGGACAGAATCAAAAAGGCTTATTAAATAAAAACCTCGTTAAAATTTTGTTTTTTTTAATGTTATTTATGTCAAAAAATAATTACTTTTACTTGTATTAAAACAAACAAACAAAATTATGAGAAAAATTTTAATTGCCTTAATCTGTGTATTCTTTGCCAGTTGCGGAAGTAATACCTCAATAGTATCAAGCTGGAAAGATCCAAATGCTACACTTTCTAAAGAACAATTCAAAAAAGTATTAGTTGTTGCTTTAGCAAAAGACGAAAGTACAAGAAGAGCTACTGAAAATAGAATTGCATCTATAAACCCAACAGTATTAAATCCTTCTTTTAATTATTTAAATCAACAAAATTTAAACCTTACTCAGGAGCAAAAAATAAGTATTGTCCAATCAGAAGGATTTGACGGAGCTATTACTTTACGTTTCATTAGAGCTGACAAACAAACTGAATATGTTCCTGGAACTTCAAATTACTACGGCGGAATGGGATATCCTGGAATGGGATATGGTTACGTAGGTGGCTACGGAATGGGTTACGGTGCAGGATTTGGTGGATGGTATGGTGCTTATGCTCCTGCTTATTACACTCCGGGCTACTATCAAGAAAATGTTTACTATTATATTGAAACTAATATTTTTGATTTAAAAAATAATAAATTAGTTTGGAGTGCCACTACAAAATCACTTGATGTATCAGATATAAACACTACCGTTGATGAAATCATGGAAGCCTGTGTACAACAAATGAGAGCTGATGGCTATATGGATCCAAAAGCAAAAAAATAAAACTATCTTTCTTTAAGAAATTAGAAAGCCTTCTCAATACTATTTTGAGAAGGCTTTCTTAATATATTGAATTTAATCAAAAACATTCATAATTCATAATTCATAATTCATAATTCATAATTCATAATTCATAATTCATAATTCATAATTCATTTAATTCTTATCTTCTAATAAAGGAACAAAACGAAACTCACCAAATTCATGTTTTTCAAATTGGGTTTCATTGATACGAATGAGCATTGTCATAATTTGAACATCCTCTCCCAATGGAATAACAAGTCTGCCCCCAACTTTGAGTTGCGCCATTAAAGGTTGCGGAATAAAAGGAGCTCCTGCTGTTACAATAACACTATCAAAAGGCGCATAATTTGTAAGCCCTTTATATCCATCTCCAAAAGAAAGATGCTTAGGACGAATTCCTAATTTAGGTAATAAAGTAGAGGTTTGTTTGAACAACTCATTTTGTCTTTCTATAGAAAAAACCTGAGCTCCCATTAAACACAAAACAGCAGTTTGGTATCCAGATCCTGTACCAATTTCAAGTATTTTATGTCCTTTTTGAATTTCTAATAATTGAGATTGAAAAGCTACTGTATAAGGTTGGGAAATAGTCTGACCTGCTGCAATAGGAAAAGCCTTATCTTGATAAGCGTAATCTTCAAAACTGGAATTTAAAAACAAATGACGAGGAATTTTTTTAATAGCTTCTAGCACATTTTTATCCGTAATTCCTTTTTGCTTTAAGGTAGTTACTAATTGATTACGAAGTCCTTGATGCTTGGCTGTATCTTTCAAAATTTAAAGTTTTATTAAAAAACAAAAATAGAAAACTAAATCAATTTCTTCCTCAAAATAAAAATCAAATTGTCGTGTATAATAATAAAAAATAACCATACAATTTAGAATTTTATAAATTGGAATTTCTTATTTTATTACTATTTTTGTGGAAACATCATTATTATGCTGAAAATTGGAGTATTAGGTGCTGGGCATCTAGGTAAAATACATTTGCGTTTATTACAACAATCTGAAAAGTATGAATTAGTTGGTTTTTATGACCCCAATCTAGAAAACGCCGAAAAAATAAACAAAGAATTTGGTTATAAAAATTTCAATACCATTGCAACACTGATTCATGCTGTCGATGTTATTGACATCGTTACCCCTACACTTTCTCACTATAAATGTGCTAAAGTAGCCATCAAATCAGGGAAGCATGTTTTTATTGAAAAACCTATTTCTAATACCGTTGAAGAAGCCGAAGAAATCATTGCATTAGCAAAAGAATATAATGTAAAAGGTCAGGTTGGTCACGTAGAAAGATTCAATCCTGCCTTTATTGCTACCAAAAACATGATTGAAAACCCCATGTTTATTGAAACACATCGATTAGCAGAATTCAACCCTCGGGGAACGGATGTTCCTGTTGTTTTGGATTTAATGATACATGATATTGATGCTATTTTAAGCGTTGTAAAATCGAAAGTAAAAAACATCAATGCCAGCGGAGTTTCAGTTATTAGTGATACTCCTGATATTGCAAATGCCCGAATTGAATTCGAAAATGGCTGTGTGGCTAATTTAACAGCTAGTCGAATTTCAATGAAAAACATGCGTAAATCAAGATTTTTTCAAAAAGATGCGTACATCTCAGTTGATTTTCTTGAAAAAAGATGTGAAGTAGTAAAAATGAAAGATGCACCAGAAGTTCCTGGAGATTTTGATATGATTTTGCAAAATGCTGAAGGAGTAAAAAGACAAATCTATTTCTCTAATCCAGAAGTGGAACAAAACAATGCTATTCTTGATGAATTAGAAACATTTGCAGATGCAATTAACAATGATACAACACCAGTAGTTACCTTAGAACAAGCAACAGATGCATTAAGAGTTGCTTATCAAATTATTGACTGTTTTAATAAATAAAAAACTAAAAGTTCTACTAAAGTTTAAGGTTTAAAGTCAATTACTAGTCTTTAAATTTTAAACTTTTTTAACTTATAAAAACAAAGAAAATGAAAATTATTGCAGTAATCGGAGCTGGAACTATGGGTAACGGAATTGCTCATACTTTTGCACAAAGTGGTTTTACCGTAAAATTAATAGATGTTTCCGAAAAATCATTAGATAAAGGAATGGCAACCATTGCTACCAATTTAGATAGAATGCTTTCTAAAGGAACCATTACTGAAGAAGACAAAATAAAAACTTTTACTAATATTATTACCTACACAGATATTAAAGACGGAGTTATTGGAGCTGATTTAGTTGTCGAAGCTGCGACTGAAAATATAGATTTAAAACTTAATATTTTCAAGCAATTAAACGAAGTCTGTTCACATAATACGATTTTAGCAACCAATACATCTTCTATTTCTATTACTCAAATTGGTGCTGTTGTAGCACATCCAGAACGTGTAATTGGAATGCATTTTATGAATCCTGTGCCAATCATGAAATTAGTAGAAATTATTCGTGGATACAATACTAGCGATGAAGTTACAACCATCATCATGAAGTTATCTGAGAAATTAGGAAAAACTCCTGTTGAAGTAAATGATTATCCAGGTTTTGTAGCCAATCGAATTTTGATGCCAATGATTAACGAAGCAATAGAAACACTATATAACAAAGTAGCAGGAGTTTACGAGATAGACACCGTAATGAAACTTGGTATGGGACACCCTATGGGACCTTTGCAACTAGCCGATTTCATTGGTCTTGACGTTTGTCTTGCAATTCTAAATGTAATGTACGATGGTTATAAGAACCCAAAATACGCTCCTTGTCCTTTATTAGTAAATATGGTAAGGGCTAGAAAATTAGGAGTAAAATCTGGTGAAGGATTTTATGATTATAGCGAAAGTAAAAAAGCTGAAAAGATTTCTAAGCAGTTTGTTTAATCTTTAATCTTCCAACTCATGTCCATTCAACAAAACCTTCAAAATATAAAATTATCTCTTCCTGAGCATGTTACTTTGGTAGCTGTTTCTAAGACCAAACCTGTTTCTGATTTGATGGAGGCATATAATTCTGGGCAACGTATTTTTGGTGAAAATAAAATACAGGAAATGTTAGATAAATGGGAGCAAATGCCCAAAGATATCGAATGGCACATGATAGGTCATGTACAAACCAATAAAGTTAAATATATGGCCCCTTTCGTGGGTTTAATTCACGGAGTGGATAGCTTGAAATTATTAGAAGAAATCAATAAACAGGGCTTGAAAAACAATCGAGTTATTGATTGCTTACTCCAAATTTACATCGCTGAAGAAGAATCAAAATTTGGACTTGATGAAGAAGAATTATCAGCACTTCTAGCCTCTTCAATTTTCAAAGAAATGAAAAACATTAGAATTATAGGTTTTATGGGAATGGCTACTTTTACAGAAAATCAAAACCAAATCAAAAAAGAATTCACACATTTGAAAACCATTTTTGACTATCATAAAAATTTGAAATCTGAAATCTGCAATCTAAAATCTCTTTCTATGGGAATGTCTGGTGATTACCAATTAGCAATTGCATGCGGTAGTACTATGGTTCGAATTGGAAGTAGTATCTTTGGAGGAAGATAGATCTATTTTTGCTCTCAGAATAAAAAACTGAATACTAAAAAACTGAACACTGAATTTGTACGCAATACTTGACATAGAAACCACAGGAGGACAATTCAACGAAGAAGGAATCACGGAAATTGCTATCTATAAATTTGATGGGCATGAAATCGTAGATCAATTTATCAGTTTAATCAATCCTGAAATTCCAATCCAACCATTTGTCGTAAAACTTACAGGTATAAACAACGAAATGCTTCGTAATGCCCCTAAGTTTTTTGAAGTAGCCAAACGCATTATCGAAATGACAAACGACTGCGTACTTGTGGCTCACAATGCTTCTTTCGATTACAGAATACTCCGTACAGAATTTCGTCGTTTAGGATATGACTTTAATATAAAAACTCTTTGTACTGTCGAATTATCGCAACGTTTATTACCCGAACAACCTTCTCATAGCCTAGGAAAACTAGTGAGAGCTTTGGGAATTCCAATGGCTGACAGGCATAGAGCCAGTGGCGATGCAATGGCAACTGTCAAGCTTTTCAAGATGCTATTGGACAAAGATTTAGAAAAAACCATTGTAAAAGAACTCATCAAGTTTGAAGTAATCAAAGGCGTTTCACCCAAATTATTGGATATAATCGAAAGCCTCCCTTCCAAAACTGGAATTTATTACATCCATCGGCAAGATGGAACGATTATATATATAGGTCAAAGCAAAAACATAAAAAAAAGAGTAAATCAACATTTTACCGGCATAACCAGTAGTGCCAAAAAAATCCAATCTGAAGTATTCACAGTAACCTTTGAAGAAACAGGCAGTGAATTGATTGCCCTATTGAAAGAATCGGAAGAAATAAAGAAAAACAGCCCCATTTACAATAGAATGGCACGCAAAAAAACGCTGAATTGGGCTATATATGCTGAAAAAGATACTGATGGATACTTGAATTTAAAACTTCAAAAAGCAGATGGCCGCAAAAAAGAAATAACTGCTTTTTCCAGTCAACAAGAAGGAAAAGGTGCGCTTAATCGCATTACCACAAGCTATCAATTGTGTCCAAAACTAACAGGTCTTTCGGATTCAAAAACTACCTGTTCACAAAATGGAAACAATCAATGTGACGGTGCCTGTTCAAAAAAAATAACTTCCGAAGAGTACAATTCGAGAGTTCAGATTTTTATTGACAAAAATCTTTTTGATAATAAAAACATAATTATCATTGACCGTGGCAGAAAAACAGGCGAACACAGTGCTATATTGATAGAAAACGGTATTTACAAAGGATATGCTTTTTATGATTTAAATTATCAAATTAATACTCCAGAAATTCTAAAAAATATTTTGATTCCGATGCCTAACAATAGAAATACTCGAAATTACATTCAAGATTATCTAAGAAAAAATAGAGTCCAAAAAATTATTAATTTTTAAAAAATAATTTAAAGATATAATCTTCTGAGCAAACAAAACGACTCTATTAGTAGGAACTAATCCAACTATAGATTAAAACTCCATAATATTCTAGGTTTTTCATTAACATATGGGCTTGAAAATAAAATCAAGAAGAAAAACCAAAGACATTGATAAAGCTAAATGAAACATTTAATCACCATAGTTGGACCAACAGCCATAGGAAAAACAGCCTTGAGCATCAAATTGGCTAATCAATATAATTGCGACATTATTTCCTGTGATAGCCGTCAATTTTTTAAAGAAATGACTATTGGAACTGCAGTTCCTAATTCCGAAGAATTGGCTTCAGCAACACATCATTTCATTCAAAATAAATCTATTTTTGACCATTATACAGTAGGCGATTTCGAAAAAGAAGCGCTTTCAAAAATCGAAGAGCTATTCCAAGTTAATAATTATGTAATTCTCGTTGGAGGTTCTGGATTGTATGTCGATGCTATTTTGAAAGGTTTCGACGAATTTCCAGCTATTGATCCATCCATAAGAGAAAAAGTAAATTCAGATTATGAAAATTTAGGAATCGAATATCTACAACAGCAATTAGAAATACTAGATCCAAATTACTTTCAACAGATAACAGCAGAAAACCCTCAAACCTTACAAAATCCTCAACGTATGATGCGTTTCGTAGAAGTTTGTATTGGAACAGGAAAACCCTATTCATCGTTTCTAAATCAAAAGAAAAACAATCGAAATTTCACACCCATTCTCATTGGACTCGAAGCTGATCGAAACATTATTTACGAAAGAATAAATCTACGGGTAGATATCATGATGAAAAATGGTCTTTTGGAAGAGGCACAAGCTTTATATCCTCAAAAAGACTTAAATCCATTACAAACTGTTGGATATCGGGAATTATTCAATTACTTTGATGACGAATTCACACTTCCTTTCGCTATTGAAGAAATAAAAAAAAATACCAGAAGATTTTCAAAACGTCAACTTACTTGGTTCAAACGAGAAGAAAACACTAAATGGTTTGATTATTTGACCAATAAAAATGAAATCATAAAGTATATAACTGAATTAATTCATAATTCATAATTCATAATTCATAATTCATAATTCATAATTCATAATTCATAATTCATAATTCATAATTCATAATTATATTATGCCAATAGATAAAAATTTCACATCAATACTAAGCAAAGATTGGGAAATCAATTTTACCCAATGTACGCCCACTGGCTATTTAAAATATACAGATTTATGTAACTTATTACAACTAACAGCAGCAGCACACTCCGAAGTTGGTGGGATTAGTTTTACCGATATGCAGGAATTCAATCAAGCTTGGGTACTAAGCAGAATGCGTGTAGAAATTATAGAATTGCCAAAATGGCGTGATATTGTCACCGTCAAAACATGGATTAACTCATTAGAAAACTCCCGTTCTGTAAGAGCACTTGAAATGCATGTCAATGGAAAAAAAATAGTAGGATCTGAAACTTTTTGGGCAGTTTTCAACACCAAAGCCCGTAGACCAGAACCTTTGGCACTTCCTTACAAACATTTTGAATTATATCCCGAAGACAAAGCTACCGAAATGGGATTTTCGAAAATAAACTTACCTCAAGAAAAAGAAGAGATTTTCGAAAGAACTGTTTCCTTATCCGATTTAGATATTGTTAATCATGCTAACAATGTAAAATACTTAGAATGGTGCTTGGATCTTGTAGATGAAAATAAAATACTGTCTCAACAAATAAAAAGCTTTGAAATGAACTTTTTAAAAGAACTATCTCTTAAGGATAAAGTAATAATACATGAATGTGTCAATGAAACTGATGTGGTTTTTAGCATCACCAAGGAAGATAAAACTTGTTTTGCATTACAAGTCAACTGGAAATAAAAAAAGCTTCGATTAATTTCGAAGCTTTTTTATTTTTATAAAATCAATTGATTATTTTGCTTTCACAACTAATCTAAATCCCTCACCGTGGATGTTTAAAATTTCAACATCCTCATCTTGCTTCAAATACTTTCTTAGTTTAGCAATATAAACATCCATACTTCTAGAGGTAAAATAATTATCATCTCTCCAGATTTTTGTTAAAGCTAACTCTCTTGGCATCAAATCATTTTCATGCAGAATTAACATTTTAAGTAATTCGTTCTCTTTTGGAGATAACTTAATAGGCTCTTCATTATTGAATGTTAAGAAACGAAGTTTCGAATTTAAATGAAATTTACCCACATTAAATTCAAATTGAACAACTTCTGTTTTCACATCAGATGCTTTTCTTTGAATGATGGCTTTAATTTTCATCAATAAAACTTCAGAATCAAAAGGTTTGTTTAAATAATCATCGGCACCAGCTTTATATCCTTTTAAAACATCCTCTTTCATAGATTTTGCTGTAAGGAAAATAATAGGCACATCATTATTTTTTTCTCTAATTTCTTTTGCCAAAGTATAACCGTCTTTGTATGGCATCATTACATCCAAGATACATAAATCATATGTGTCTTTTTTGAATTTCTCAAATCCTTCCATACCATTTTTCGCCAAAATAACTTCAAAATCATTTAGCATTAAATAGTCTTTTAGAACTGCACCAAAATTAAGGTCATCTTCTACTAATAGTATTTTTTTATTTGTATTTTCCATACTCTAATTTATTAAAGGTAATTTTATAATGAAGGTACTTCCCTTTCCCTTTTCACTTTCTACATATATTTGACCATTATGATCATCTACAATTCTTTTTACATAAGCTAAACCTAAACCATGGCCTTTTACATTATGTATATCTCCCGTATGTTCTCTGTAAAATTTTTCAAAAATTCTTTTTTGAGCAATTTTACTCATACCAACTCCATTGTCTTTTATTTTAATAAGAACCATGTCCTTAATATTCTCTGTATAAATATCAATCTTAGGAATATCTGGAGTATATTTTATTGCATTTTCTAAAATATTAACTATCACATTTGTAAAGTGAACATCATTCAGTAAAACTATTTTTCTACCAGCTCCAAAATGGGTTGAGACGCTACCTTCTCTATCTTCAAGAATCAAATTCACATGTTCAATAGCATCATTAATAACTTCTTCGATGTCACTAGACTCTTTTATAATATTGAGTTCTTTCTTCTCTAACTTTGAAATTCTTAATACATTTTCAACCTGAGCATGCATTCGTTTATTTTCGTCCCTAATCATTTCGAGATACTTAAACACTTTTTCTTTATCATCAATAATTTTAGGATTTCGAATAGCATCCAAAGCTAAATTTATCGTTGCAATTGGTGTTTTAAATTCATGCGTCATATTATTAATAAAATCATTTTTGATCTCAGAAATTTGTCTTTGACGTATTAATTGATTTAAAGCTGATGTGTAAGCAATTATAATGATTAAAGTAAAAATTATAGACAATATTGTAATACTAACCAATTGTGATAATAAAAACTTCTTTTTATGCGGAAAAGCAACTAATAATTTATATTTTTCATTCCCTTCATTATCTGTGAAAACAGGAATAGAATAAGTTACATCTTTATCGTAAACAAAATTATCCGATTTTATTTTTGTTACTATTCCATTACTTAAAATTCCAAACTCAAATTTGGTTTTAACACCATACTCTTCTAATTCCTTCTTAATTAATTTATTTAGTGCTTCATTAGAAACTCTTTGTTCAAGAGGCATAGCAGACAAAATATCTTTATTTGAAATCTCAAAAATAAACTTATCTAAAATACCTAAATTTCCAACTTTTTCAATTTTAACATCCGGTACTAAACTTTGATTAACCGTTGAATTATCTATAGAACTATTATTATAAACCTCTGTTAGCCTACTAGAACTAAAGCTTTTAAACTTATTGTTGTCAAACTTTTTATCAAATGATGGTAAAGAAATATTATATTTCTTTGATTTAATATTATTAGAATAAACAATAGTTTGATTTGTTTTTGGATTTTTTTGGACATAATAAAATTCCATTAAATCCTCCTCCTTAGGCGCTATTCCAGTACTGTCTATTTTTTTGTTAATTTTATTGTAAAAACTATAAAGCTCATGTTGTTCCAATTTTTGAGCAACATTACCTATTACTTGTTTAACATGAAATTTAAATTGTTCATCATTATTCCTAAATGAAGTATTAAACCAATACACTTGTACAAGAATTATCCCAATCAAAGATAAGCTCATTAACATTACAAGTAATCTAAAAAATAGTTTGTTCATTCAAGCAAAATTAATATTTTAACAATATAGTAAATAATGCATTAACCAAAGATTAACATTTAAGAGTTCATTTGTTTAATTCTTAAAAAATTAAGAATTTTAACAATTCCTAACATTATTGCCTCCTTACTAATATTTTCAATAATAAAATCACTTTTTGCTGATTTTTCCTCATCATTCCATTGATTTTTTATTCTTTCTAAAACTTTTTCACGCGTAGTTTTATCTCTTTTAATAACTCTTTTAATTCTAATTTCAAGAGGAGCTACTACGTTTATAATAAAATTACACTCTTTATAACTACCACTTTCAAATAAAATTGCACTTTCATAAATAATAAATGGCTCATTTTTATGCTCCAAAAGCCATTGCTTGAAGTGCTTCTTTACTGCAGGGTGTACTATATTATTAAGTTTAGCTAAACTATTGGAGTTATTAAAAACAATTTCTGATAATCTATCTCTGATCAGTATACCATTTTCAAATACAGTATCTCCAAACTCTTTTCGAATCTGATTCAACACAGTATCTGATTGCATTAAATTCTTTGCTTCTAGATCCGTTATGTAAACTGGTATTCCCTTTGAGGCAAATTCGTTGGCAACAGTAGTTTTACCACTCCCAATTCCTCCAGTTAAACCAATTATTTTCACCATTTTAAATTTTAAAAAACAATTCGGGGAAAGCTTTTTGTGGGTCTTGCTTCAATATAATTACTTTAATATACGATTTTAAAAATCCTATCCCATAACCATAAAACTGTTTCCAAACAGCAATTAATGACAAATAACCAATTTTAATACTCTTATTCTGTATAGAAGATAACAAAAACAATGCCAAAAAATAACAAAAATAAATTTTAAGAAGAATATCTTGATTAAAAATTAATAATACTAAAGATACAAAAAATCCTATTATAAAAAACGTTGGGAAGAAAAAAGTTAATTTATTGTACTGAGGATACCAACTATTGAGGATTGGTCTGGCTTTACCAAATTTACTAACTTGTATTGTAAATTTATCCCAATCAATTCTTCTCTTGTGATACACGTATGCATTGGTTAAAAGTTTCGTTTCATATCCCATTTCCCATAAACGAATGGATAAATCAGGATCTTCACCTGGATGAATATTACCAAAACCTCCAGATGCTCTAAATGCTTTATTAGATAAGCCCATATTAAAACTTCTAGGCTGAAATTTTCCAATTTTTTCAGAACCTCCTCTGATTCCTCCTGTAGTTAAAAAAGAAGTCATTGTAAAATTAATAGCCTTTTGGATATCTGAGAAACTATCTAACGCTTTATCTGGACCTCCAAAGCAATCTACATAATCTTCCTGCAAAGCTTTTTCCACTTCACTCAAATAATTACTTGGAATAATACAATCGGAGTCAAAAATGATAAAATAGTCTCCTCTGGCTTTACTCATCCCGTAATTTCTAGAATCGCCAGGACCAGAATTCTCTTTATAGTAGTAAGAAATATCCAATCTATCACCATATTTTTGAGCAACATCCTGACATCGAATTGTGGATCCATCTTCTATAAGTACAATTTCAAATATTTGTTCATAAGTTGATTTTGCTAAACTTTCTAATAATTCATCAACTTCATCAGGACGATTATAAACAGGAATGATCAATGAAAACAACATAATAGTATTGAGTTATTATTTTTTATTCTTTTTATTTTTTTTGCAAAGGTACTCTTTCTAAGCAAAAACCTTTTAACAAATACAGATGGTTTTCACACAAAACCAGTCTTTTATTCTTATTCAAACATCTCCATCACTTCCTGACTAACTCCCATATTAGAAAATCCTCCATCATGTAATAAATTTTGAAGTGTTACTTTTCTAGTTAAATCGGAGAACATAACAACAATATAATCTGCACATTCAGCAGCTGTAGCATTTCCTAATGGTGACATTTTATCTGCAAAAGCTATAAATCCGCCAAATCCTTTTACACCTTGACCCGCTCTGGTTGGAGTTGGAGATTGCGAAATAGTATTCACTCTAACTTTTTTGTCTCTACCAAAGAAATAGCCAAAACTACGTGCAATGGATTCCAAAAATGCTTTATTATCAGCCATATCGTTATAATCTGGAAAAACTCGCTGAGCAGCCATATAAGAGAGTGCAATAATACTTCCCCATTCATTCATAGCATCCTTTTTATACAATACCTGCATTAATTTATGGAAAGAAACAGCAGAAACGTTCCAACCTTTTTCAGTAAAATCATAATTCTGATTTGTATAATGATTTCCTTTTCGAACATTTACCGACATACCAATAGAATGTAAAACAAAATCTATTTTACCTCCCAGAATCTCAACAGCTTGATCTACTAAAGTTTCCAAATCAGTAACCATAGTCGCATCAGCAGGAATAATCTGACTTCCTGTTTTTTTAGCTAATACATCAATGGATCCCAATCGCATTGCTGCTGGAGCATTAGTCAACACAAAAATCCCTCCCTCTTCATGAATACGCTCAGCCGTCTTCCATGCGATAGAATTTTCATCTAAAGCTCCAAAAATAATTCCTCTTTTTCCTTTCAATAAATTATACATAAGACTTTTTAAAATAAAATTATAAAAAAAACACCTTATTTTCTTGATTTTAAACCATCAAGCAATAAGGTGTTTTGAAAATTATAAATAATTTGATATCTAAATTAGGCTATACTTGGAACTTTAACCAATTCGTTTGTATCTGCTTTGTAATCTACTCCATCAAAACCAAAACCAAATAAGTTATAGAAATCACTTCTGTATCCTTCTAAATCTCCTAATTCAGCTAAATTTTCAGTTGTAGCTTGCTCCCAAAGTCTTGCAACTTCAGCCTGAACATCCTCACGCATTTCCCAATCATCGATACGGATTCTACCTTTATCATCAGTAAGCATCGGTTCTCCTGTATATAATCTTTCGCTGTACAAACGCTGAATTTGCTCAATACATCCTTCATGAATGCCTTTTGCTTTCATTATTTTATACAATAAAGAAATATACAATGGAATTACAGGAATGGCAGAACTAGCTTGAGTTACCAACGCTTTATTCACAGAAACATAAGCTTTACCATTAATATCGGCTAAGCTATCTGTAATTGTAAAAGCTGTAGCCTCTAAGTGATCTTTAGCACGGCCAATTGTTCCTTTTCTATAAACAGCCTCAGTCAATGATGGTCCAATATATGAATAAGCAACCGTTGTAGCTCCTGGAGCTAATAGATTTTCTGCTTTCAAAGCATCAATCCACATAGCCCAATCTTCACCTCCCATTACAGCAACTGTATTGACAATATCATCTTCAGAAGAAGGTTCAATAGAAACATCTGAAACTTTTCCAGTATGAAAATCTACTGTTTTATTTGTAAATGTTTGTCCAATTGGTTTTAAAGTTGAACGGTGTAAAACTCCTGTATTTGGGTTTAAACGTACTGGTGAAGCAAGACTGTAAATAATTAAATCAACTTGACCTAAATCAGCTTTGATTAGATCTAAAGTTTGTCTTTTAACTTCATTTGAAAAAGCATCTCCATTGATACTTTTTGCATACAAACCAGCTTTATGAGCTTCATTTTCAAAAGCGGCTGAATTATACCAACCTGGAGAAGCTGTTTTACCTTCTGAAGGTTCTTTTTCAAAAAACACTCCAATTGTTGCAGCATCTGAACCAAAAGCACTTGTAATTCTTGAAGCCAAACCAAAACCAGTTGAAGCTCCAATAACCAAAACTTTCTTAGCTCCTGCTATAGTTCCTTTTGATTTTACATATTCAATTTGATTTTTTACACTTTGTTCGCTTCCCTTTGGCTGAGCAGTCAAACAAATAAATCCTCTCATTCTTGGTTCTATAATCATAATCCTTTGTACGTTAATTTATATTGTAATTTCTAAAATTTTTAAAATTGAATGAACAAATATAGCCCAAATATTTAGTTCAACAAGGCTTTTGCATGATTTAAGGCAGAATCTGAAATGACAGTTCCTGACAACATTTGAGCTATTTCTACAACTCGTTCTTCGCTAGTTAATAATTTCAATTCTGATTGGGTATCCTCACCAACAGTAGACTTAAACACTTTAAAATGCTCATTTCCCTTAGCAGCAATTTGTGGTAAATGTGTTATAGCAAATATCTGCATCTGAGTACTCATCTCTTTCATTATCTCCCCCATTTTATTAGCGATTTCTCCAGAAACACCTGTATCAATTTCATCAAAAATCAATGTCGGTAATTTTGAATATTGCGCCAATATAGCTTTTACTGCAAGCATAATACGTGACATTTCACCTCCAGAAGCTACTTTCTTTAACAATCCAAAATCAGTTCCTTTATTCGCAGAAATTAAAAACTGTAATTCATCTTTTCCGTTTTCAAAATAAGTCGAACTAGGATTTAATTCCATTTTAAATCTAACATTAGGCATTCCTAAAGTCTCTAATATGGTAATCAATTTTTGTGACAATAGAGGAATTGCTTTTTGTCTATTATTATGAATGGTATCGCAAATTTGATCCAATTGTATTGCATTAGCATCAACTAATGCAGTTAATTTCACAATCTCTTCATCAATATTTCCTAATTCTAATACCGAATTTTCTAAAGTATTCTGAACAATAAGTAACTCATCAACTGTACTTACTTGATGTTTCTTTTGCAAATTATAGATTAATTGTAGTTTTTGATTAATCAAGTTTAACTGCTCTGGATCATTAATTAATTTTTCAGAACAACGATTCAATTCAATCGCAATGTCTTCAAATTCGATTTTTAAACTTGTAATTCTCTCAAATAATAAAGTATAATCTGTAGAAAAAGTGGCTATTTTTTGAATGGCATTTTTTATTTCATTCAAATTATGCATCACACCTATTTGCTCCTCATTGGCAATAGCCAAAGACTTATCAAGAGATTCTTTAATGATTTCAACATTATTCAATTGCTCATATTCTTCTTCTAAAACTTCTTGTTCACCAGACTTTAGTTTGGCTCCCATTAATTCCTCTAAAAGAAAGGTATTGTATTCCTGCTCTTTAGAAGCCTCAGTTTTTCTTTTAATTAAAGAATTTAATTTATTTTTATCTGCTTTATACTTTTTTAATTCCGATTGATACGAATTAATGATATCCAGATTATTAGCAATTGCATCAATGATTTTAAATTGTACCCCTTCATCAGACAATTCCTGAGTTTGTTGCTGAGAATGAATATCAATTAAATACAACCCTAACTCCTGAAGTTCCTGCAAATTTACAGGACTATCATTGATAAAAGCTCTGGATTTTCCTGAAGGTAGAATTTCTCTACGAATAATGGTATCATCTTCATAATCCAAATCATTTTCTTCAAAAAAAGGAAGTAGATTGTATTTAGATATTTCAAAATGCGCTTCAATAATACATTTTTCTTCTTTGTTTTTAAGTGAAGTTAAATCGGCTCTTTTCCCTAAAGCCAAACCTAGTGCTCCTAATATTATTGATTTCCCAGCACCAGTTTCTCCTGTAATTATTGAAAAACCTTTCGAAAAATCGATTGTTAATTTTTCAATTAACGCATAGTTTTTTATAGCTAATGAAGTTATCATTTATTAAATATATAGATTGGGTTATAAAGAAAAGTAATTAGGAAAGCTAATATTTTAATAATTGCCATTTACTGGAATTTGACGAAGAAGTTCTATTTAAACTGTCTACCATATCATTTATTGCTATGCTTGGTCCTCCAGTAAATATAGATACGATTTCATCTGACTTTGAATCCATAAAAACACGCAACAGATAAGAATTGGGTTTAGTTTCGTTCAATTTAGCTAAATTCATTAAAGAACCTTTAATAATTTCTTTAGCTTTTTTTAAATCTTGACTCATTGTATCTAATCCTGAATAATACAGCTGACTCGATTGTCTTATATCCGCATAAGTAGGCGACATTAAATCATTTATTAAAAAATACCTACTCAATGTTCCGTCAGATTGATTCCAACCTTTATAACCTCCTTGTTGAGCTAAATTTGCAATATTAAGTGCTTCTTTAAAATAACGATCTCCAACAAATGGAACAAAGGTATCAGCATCCATTCCTAAAATCACATATGAATAAAATGATAAAACAGAAACGAGATTAGAATCATAACTTGTTGGAATGTAAGTTAAATTTTCAAATTCGGTATAATTGAATGTAAAATCTTTATCATTTATATTCAAAACAGGAGATGAATAAGTAGAATTAAAAATATTCCTAGAAGATTGTACTTGAATATTGGCAACAAATTGATCCGAGCTATAACTAGATATAGTAATATACATTGAACAGTTTATTCTTTCCTTTTGCGAAAGCATTTGTCCAGTCCAATCCGTTTTGTTTACAAATTCATTTATAGCAGTTTCTAATGTTTTAAAAACCTGCTGATTAGAATTATTTATTTTTTGAGTATTTAAAGTAACAGTACAATTCAACTGCTGGGCTTGAATAAAGCCACACCCTAAAAAGAAAAACAAGACAAATCTAACCATAAAAATGCGCTATTACTTTGTTTAAAATATCATCGGCGACAGCTTCTTTAGATTTCAAATCCAAAGGTTCAATATGAAATGCACTATCAATAAAGGTAACCTTATTAGTGGGTTTACCAAAACCTGCCCCTTCATCTTGTAACGAATTTAGAACTATCAAATCTAAGTTTTTTTTCTGAATTTTCGCTTTAGCATTTTCAATTTCATTTTCAGTTTCTAAAGCAAAGCCTATTAAAAATTGATTTTTCTTTAATTCTCCAAATGAAGCTAAAATATCTTTAGTTTTCTCAAGCTCAATTATAAAATCATCAGCTGCCTTTTTAATTTTCTGGCTTGCAACATTTTTAGGCTTATAATCGGCAACTGCTGCTGCTGCAATTGCAACATCAACATCCTGATAATACTGATGGCAAGCATCATACATTTCTAGGGAAGAAACCACAGGAACTACTTGAACTAAAGAATGATTTATGCGACAATGTGTTGGTCCAGAAACTAGTATAACTGTTGCTCCTAAATTAGCAGCACTTTGAGCAATATCAAATCCCATTTTACCTGATGAATGATTCCCAATAAAACGCACGGGGTCAATTGCTTCATATGTAGGACCAGCAGTAATTAGTATTTTTTTCCCTTTTAAAGGTAATTTGCTTTCAAGATCCGCTTCTAAAAAAGAAACAATATTTTCTGGTTCTGCCATTCGACCTTCTCCAGATAAACCACTAGCCAATTCACCGCTTTCAGCAGGTATCATCGTATTCCCAAAGGCTTTTAATGCAGTAAAACTTTCAAGAGTAGAAGGATGAATATACATATCCAAATCCATTGCTGGCGCAAAATAAACAGGACATTTAGCAGATAAGTAACAGGCAATTAAAAGATTATCACACAATCCGTTTGCCATTTTCGATAGCGTATTGGCAGTTGCCGGTGCAATAACCATTAAATCTGCCCAAAGACCTAATTCTACATGACTATTCCACTGCTCATTTTTTTCATCTTTATTGTAAAATTCTGAAAAAACTGGATTTTTAGATAACGTAGATAAGGTAAGTGGAGTTATAAAATCCTTAGAAGCAGGTGTCATTATCACTTGGACATGTGCACCTGCTTTTATGAAGAGTCTAACTAATGAAGCCGTTTTATACGCAGCAATTCCGCCAGAAATCCCTAGCAAAATCTTTTTTCCGCTTAAAACTGACATTAGTATAGATTATTTATTTGAATCTCTGTGGTAAATTTTACCATCTAACCATTCTTGAACAGCTAAAGCGTGTGGTTTTGGAAGTTTTTCGTAAAATTTAGAAACTTCGATTTGCTCTTTATTTTCAAAAACTTCTTCTAAACTATCATTGTAAGTAGCAAATTCTTCTAATTTTTCAGTCAATTCCTTTTTGATTTCAGAATTAATTTGATTTGCTCTTTTAGCCATAATTGTTATCGCTTCATACACATTTCCAGTAGGTTCTTCAATAACTGTTTTATTATAAGTTATTGTATTTACTGGAGCATTTGTCTTTTTTAAATCCATGACTTTATTTATTTATTAAATTTTTGTAACTCAACATCAATTTTAGCTAACATTTCGTCTGCTTTACTTTTATATTCAGTATTAGGTTTGAATTTAACCAAATTATTATAATAGGTTTTTGCCGTATTTAAACGTTCTTCCATTTTAATATAAATACTGTTTATTGCTAATGAGTAAGCCGAATCAAATTTATAATACAATGCTTTTTCTTTAAATGATGTTCCAGGATAATCTGAAATAAAATTATCAAAAGCAATTATTGCTGATTTGTAATTAGAAATTCTATTGTATTCTAATGCATTTTCATAAACTTTACGTTCAATCTTATCATTTAATTTCTTTGATGTTGCATTGGCTTCAACTATGTATTGAGAATTTGGATAACGATCAATAAATCCTTGAATTTTTTCAATAGCTTTAAAAGTATCCGTTTGATCTATGCTATAAACTGGAGACAACATAGAATAACTTTTTGCTGCTAAAAATGAACATTCTTCAATTTTTTCACTTCTTGGATAACCCGAAACAAAACTATCAAATTGGTAACCTGACAAATAATATTGCTTTGTTTTGTACAAAGATTGTGAATACATATAAAACAATTTTTCACCTTGAGGCTTACCTCTATAAGACGGTGCTAATTGTTCAAAAAGACGAATTGCTTTTGAATATTTTCCTGCATCATATAATTTTGTTCCAACCTCAAACTTTACAGCTACATCTTCTTTCTTTAAAGCATCTTGATATTCACTACAAGAACTAAAAAACAAAACAACAAGCAATACAGATATTATTTTTTTCATTTGATTCACTGATTTTAATTTTATTCCCTATAGTATATAGAAAGTAAAAGCCACCAAAGTTAGGTGGCAAATTTAGTTATTAATTTAGCTATTACAAAATATTTCTTTAGTTAAAAAAAACAGCTGTATTTTAAGAGTTTTTTACCATTTTCTTCACAAAAATATCCAATCGATTTGCTAGTGATTCATCTACAGAAACTAATGGCAAGCGTAGTACATTCTCTGCAATACCAAGAATCTTAAATACTTCTTTGATTCCTGCAGGATTTCCTTGCTCAAAAATCATATCAATACAATTAGTTAATAAATACTGAAGTTTAAAAGCATCATCAACTTTTCTATTCAATCCTAATCGAATCATTTCTGAAAATTCTTTTGGAAAACCTTGCCCTATCACTGATATTACTCCAGCTCCACCAGCCAAAACAACTGGTAATGCAATCATGTCATCACCTGAAATTACTAAAAAATCTTTGGGTTTATCCTTTATAAGCTGCATTGCCTGAACTAAATCTCCAGCTGCTTCTTTTATTGCAATTACATTTTTGAAATCATTAGCCAGTCTAATAACCGTTGATGGCAACATATTACTAGATGTTCTTCCTGGCACATTGTACAAAATTACCGGAATAGGAGATGCTTCCGAAATTGCTTTAAAATGTTGATAGATTCCTTCCTGAGTTGGTTTATTATAATATGGCGAAACAGATAAAATAGCATCAAAAGCAGAAAAATCTCTTGTGCGTAACTCCTCCACAACTTTCAATGTATTATTCCCTCCTACTCCAAGAACCAATGGCAATCTACCTGCATTCACTTCAATAACAGTAGCAATAACTAGTTCTTTTTCATCTGCTGATAATGTAGCATTTTCTGCCGTAGTACCTAGCACTACAAGATACTCAATACCGCCGTCTATAGAGAAATTTACAATTCTTCTTAGAGCTTCAACATCAATTGTAAAATCGTTTTTAAACGGTGTTACTAGGGCAACTCCTGTTCCTATTAATGATTGCATAATTTAAATTATATTTTGTTTAATATTTTTAAGTATCGAAATAATTCATTAGTGAAGCCTTTATAATCTTCTGCCGCAATATTTATCAACAAATGATTTAGTCTTTTATCTACGGTTGAAAAACCAACCTTGAATTTTGCCTTAGATTTATTTGTAAAAAATAGCAAAAACGGCTTCTCTTCAGCATAATAATTAATTAATAAATCAAAATCATCTGAAATAAATTCATTTATTGCTTGTTGAGTAAATTCGTTTTTTAGATTTAAATCCTTCAAACCAAATGTTGGTTCCGAATACACTTCTTTGCTAATTAAATTATCACGATAAACAAGAATCTTAATATTACTATCAACAATTCCTTTGGAAATTATTTCTTGTTTTAACGCTGCTGTCTCTAAAAAATTACTTTCATCTACAAATAAACCAACTTTGATAACTGAAGTCCTCAAAGATTCATCCTTAAGATTAACCAGCTGTTTCTTCAAGGATTTTTTTAATAAAAAGCTCTTTATAGAATTTAAAAACATAGTATTTTCACAAGATTACAAATTTACTTATTTCAGTCACATTTGAGTTCGTAAAACTAAAAAACTATAACGACTTTTTAAAACTTTTTGTTATATTCTTAACATTGCATTATTATTCTACACAATACCCCTCTCACTATATACATAAATTTAAAAAACCAAAGATAGAAACCATGAACTAACCGATTCAAAAACAGTAATATTTAACTCATCAAACCAAGCATACTAAGAATAATAAAGAAGCATTATCTTTAACCAGAGCCTTGATCGATGTGATATTTTTTTTTTACTTTTCTCTTAAAAAAAGCGAAGATAAAATGAAGAGAAGAAGCTATAAAACCAAAAAAAAACTAGATGTTGTTGCTCTTGAAATAAATAATCACAAAATTATAATAGAATAACTTTTACACAAGAAATGATATTATTTTGAATTTCTTCATTCAATAAATAAATTCTCAATTGCCTTATCTTTCTCTAAGAAGTAATTAACCATAAAAAAGTAGGATAAAAATTGAGTAATTAAGCTAACTAAGGTAAAGGCGTAATTGTAAAAATAAAATTTATACAAAACAAAAAATATATCTGTGATAATAAAACAAATACTCATCAACATACCATTGAAGAAAACATAACTCTCACTTTTTATATAATTTATAATTGAGATTATACCTAAAAAACTCAAAATTATACCAAAAAAAGCATACAAAGAAAAGTCCAACTCTAAGTTTTCGAGTTTTAAATTCAAAACAGAATAACATATTGTACCAATCCCAAGTATCAAGATAAAAATAGAAATTGCATCTCTGTAACTAAATTTAAACTCCTGAAATTCTTTTAGAGCTATATACAACAACAAGATATAGACGAATAAAACACATAAAAAAGATCCCATGGCCGACTCATTTATTTTTAATGTATTAAAAACATCTCTAATAAAAAAAGACAAAAAAATCACTGCCTTTAAAGGCGATATTTTATAATTATTTAAAACTAAGTAATATATAAACAAAGATGGAATTATCATGGACTTAGTATAAAGTACCGCCATATCATGTCCCAATAACTTGAATATGATTGCTAAAACAGAAGTAATAAAAAACAATATAAGTGAAGGAGTACTAGCTTTCATGTAACATTTCTATAAATTTATCTTCGGAAATTATTGAGATATTCAACTTAGTTGCTTTTTCCAATTTAGCAGGTCCCATGTTATCTCCAGCAACAACAAAATCAGTTTTTGCCGATATCGAACTACCCACTTTACCACCATTCTCTTCAATAGCTTTTTTTAGTTCATCTCTTGAATAAGTAGAAAAAACACCAGAAACTACAAATGTTTTACCTAAGAATTTCTCAGTTGCATTTGGATTGACTTTTTCTACAATCTCAAATTGCACACCATATTTTTTCAATCTTTCTATAATAATCCGATTTTCATTATTCTCAAAAAACTCAATTACACTTTTCGCTATTCTTTCTCCAATTTCATCTACTAAAATAAGATCCATAAGAGTTGCTCGTTCTAGCGCATCAATATTTTTATAATGTTTTGCCAATTTTTTAGCAACGGTTTCTCCAACAAAACGAATACCCAATGCAAACAATACGCTTTCGAAAGGAATAGCTACAGAATTAGCAACGCCTTTTACCAAATTTTCAGCTGATTTTTGCGCCATTCTTTCCAATGGAAGAATTTGTCCAACAGTCAATTCATACAAATCAGCATAATTGTGTACCAATCCATTATTAAATAACAATGCTACAGTTTCACCTCCAAGCCCTTCAATGTCCATTGCTTTTCGAGAAATATAATGTTGAATTCTCCCAATGATCTGTGGAGGACAACCATAAAAATTTGGACAATAATGATTTGCCTCACCTTCACTGCGAATTAATTCTGTTTCGCATTCAGGACAATGGGTTATATATTTTGTTGGCTCAGAATTACCTGAGCGTTTACTTAAATCTACCGCTATAATTTTAGGAATGATTTCCCCTCCCTTTTCTACAAAAACAGTATCATCAATTCTAATATCTAATTTTTCTATTTGGTCAGCATTATGCAAAGAAGCTCTTTTCACAATAGTTCCAGCCAATTGTACAGGCTCAAGATTAGCAACTGGCGTAATAGATCCAGTTCTTCCCACTTGGTAGGATATTGAGTTTAGTTTCGTAAAAACCTGTTCCGCTTTAAACTTGTAAGCCATTGCCCAACGAGGCGATTTGGCTGTATATCCCAATTCTTCCTGATAATGCAAATCATTAACCTTAACTACAACTCCATCTGTTTCATAAGGAAGATTATGCCTATGAATATCCCAATATTCAATAAACTGAAAAACTTCTTCCAAACTAGAAGCTAATTTAGATTCATTTGGAACTTTAAAACCCCATTTTCTAGCAGATTCTAAACCTTCAAACTGAGATTTAAAAGGCAATTGATTTCCAATTAAAAAATAAAGCAAACAATCCAAAGGCCGTTTGGCAACTTCAGCACTATCTTGTAATTTTAAACTTCCCGAAGCTGTATTTCTAGGGTTGGAATAAGGTGTTTCCCCAATTTCTATTAACTCCTGATTCATTTTTTCGAATCCAGCAAAAGGCAAAACAATTTCACCACGAATAGCAAAATGCTCGGGATAATTTCCTTTAAGATGTAAAGGTATTGATCTAATTGTCTTAATATTATTGGTAACATCATCACCTTGAAAACCATCACCACGAGTCACAGCTCGAGCTAATTTTCCGTTTTCGTAAGTAATACTAATTGAAGCACCATCATACTTTAATTCACATGTATATTGCAAAGGAACATCCCCTAAAACTTTTTGAATTCTAACTTCCCAATCTTGCAAATCTTCTTTAGAATAGGAGTTATCCAAAGAATACATACGATATTCATGCGGAATAGTTTCAAAATTTTTCGTGATTGTACCTCCGACTCTTTGTGTAGGGGAATTAACATCAAAAAATTCTGGATTTTTAGTTTCTAAATCCTGAAGCTCTTTTAATTTCATATCAAACTCATAATCAGACAATGTCGGATTATCCAATACATAATAATTATGATTGTGAAGATTAAGTTCTTCTCTTAGAGTTTGAATAGCTTGCAATGTGTTCATAAAAAAATGGCTATTTTAGTACATTAAATAATCTACTAAAATAACCATTTTAAAGTTTAAAAATCAAATTTATGATTCAATAATCGAATTAATTTGATTGTATAATTGTCCATCACTCAAAATGGAGCCTTGCTGAATCAATTGAAAAATAGAAAGATTACGTTCCTCTGTAAATTCCTTTTTACCAGTTTTCATTTCAATAGTTTCGGTAAACATATTATCACTCAACCATTGCAAACCTTCTTTTGACAAAAAATCAACTTCAGTAACCAACGATTTCAAAACGATTGATTTTACATAAGTATCAAAACAATGAAACAAGAAAATATGATTTTTGGAGAAAAACTCCAAATAAGTTGCTCTAGACAAAACGCCTTCCCACACTAAATCCGAAAAAACATCCAATTCTTGTTCTGCAACTTCAGGCTTTTCAGCTTTTATTTGATCCCATTCAGCTTTGTCAATTGTTTGAGTTGCTAAAAAGGTTGTAAATTCTTGAGTCAATTCTTCAAATTGTTCTTTGGTTAACCTAGAATATTTCATTTTTATTTTTTTTGATAATTACTAAAACAAAAAAATCCCGACTTTCATCGGGATTTCAATATATACATTTAAAAATTATGCTTTTTCAGCAACAATTTCGTATGCTAATTCAACGATTACATCTCTGTGTAATCTAACTGAAGCAGAATATTTACCAGTACGTTTAACGATACCAGAAGTAATGAATTTTCTATCAATTACTTGACCACCTTTAGCTAAAGCTTCAGCGATATCAATGTTTGTAATAGATCCGAATAATTTTTCACCACCTGCTTTAGCAGAAATTTTAATTTCGATAGCTTTTAAGCTTTCAGCTAATGCTTTTGCATCTGCTACAACTTTAGCTTCTTTGTGAGCTCTTTGTTTTAGGTTTTCAGCCAATACTTTCTTTGCAGAAGAAGTAGCTAAATGAGCAAATCCTTGTGGGATTAAAAAGTTACGACCGTATCCGTTTTTCACAGTTACTACATCATCTTTAAATCCTAAATTTTGAACATCTTTTCTTAAAATAAGTTCCATGTTGTTGTCCTTTATTTGAGAAGTTAGGTTTCATATTTCAGAAAACCAACAACTGTTAATTTTTAATTATTTTAATAAATCCGCCACGTATGGCATTAAAGCTAAGTGACGTGCTCTTTTTACAGCTACAGACACTTTTCTTTGGTATTTTAATGAAGTTCCTGTTAAACGACGAGGAAGAATTTTTCCTTGCTCATTAACGAATTTCAATAAGAAATCAGCATCTTTATAATCGATATATTTGATACCTGATTTTTTGAAACGACAATATTTTTTAGTCTTGTTAGTTTCTATGTTCAAAGGCGTAAGATATCTGATATCCCCGTCTTTTTTTCCTGAAGCAGATTGTTGTAATGTTGCCATGATAATTAAGCTTTTTGAGATTTAAGTTTTGCTCTTCTTCTTTCAGCCCAAGAGATAGCATGTTTGTCAAGACTTACAGTTAAGAAACGCATAACTCTTTCGTCACGTCTGAATTCAGTTTCAAAAGCGATAAGAACTTCTCCTGATACTTTAAATTCGAACAAATGGTAAAAACCACTTTTCTTGTTTTGGATTTCGTAAGCCATCTTTTTAAGACCCCAGTCTTCTTTAGATACCATTTCTGCTCCTCTACTAGTAAGAAAATCTTCAAATTTGCTTACTGTTTCCTTTACCTGAACTTCAGATAAAACGGGATTTAAAATGAAAACAGTTTCATAATGATTCATAAAAAATTTATTTATTTGTTAAATTGGGTGCAAAAGTAATCTTTTTTTTCGAACATACAAGTACCAAACAACTATAATCGATGAACGGGGAAAAAAAACTTGAATTTTTAAAATTAAATAAAAAAAAAAACTATTTTTACTCTACCAAATCAAAAACTTGATACTATGAAACTAAACTGTGTTGTTGTTGATGATAGTTCAATACAAAGAATGATTATTGCAAAGTTAGTTAATAATCATACCAATTTAAACCTAATCGGAGATTTTTCAAATGCAATTGAGGCAAAAAGCTGTATGACTGTTCATAATGTTGATTTGATATTTCTTGATATTGAAATGCCTGTGATTAGCGGTTTTGATTTTCTTGACGGTTTAAAAACCAAGCCTCAAATCATTTTCATTACTTCAAAAGCAGAATACGCTATGAAAGCTTTTGATTATGATGCGACTGATTATTTACAGAAACCTATTTCTATTGAACGATTTAATGCTTCTGTCCGCAGAGCGATTGACCACTTTCTTCTTAAAAAAGAAAACAAAGAAGACGAAGGAGAACATATCTTTATTAAAAGCAATCTAAAAAAACTGAAGATATTCACTTCTAAAATTAAATGGATTGAAGCTTTTGGTGATTATGTAAAAGTAGTAACCGAAGATGACAGTAATCTTGTCCTCTCAACGATGAAATCTTTTGAAAATGATTTATCAAAAGAAAAATTTATTAGGGTACACAAATCATATATTGTAAATATTGATAAGATTGACCGTTTTAACAGTAAATTTGCCGAAATTGGAGTAACTAAAATTCCATTAAGCCGAAACAAAAAAGAAGATTTAGTAAAAGCACTTGCCTATTCATAAAAAACTACTCTCTAATAAAAATCAACATTTACAGTAACCTTAATGGCTCTGTATTGAGAAACCGCTTCAAAACTATTCAGTATCTTCTGAATAGTTTTTTTTGTACTTATAATAGAAGTGCTTTGCGGTATTTTGATGATTATAGTCCTTATATATTCATTTCGTATTCTATTAATTGCAGGCTCTTCAGGACCTAAAACTGGCATAGTAAGATTTTGACTCAGTACTTGATACAACCACATGGCACCTTCTTTTAGTTTATCAAAATCACGCTGTTTTAATGTCAATTTTATAATTCTAAAATAGGGTGGATACTTATATATTTGCCTATCATATAATTGCTCATTATACATACCTATATAATTGGAATGAGTGACTTGCTGTATTGTATTATGATTAGGATTATAGGTCTGAATAACCACTTTGCCCTTTTTATCCGATCGCCCAGAACGTCCAGCAACCTGTGTCATCATTTGAAAACTTCGCTCGAAAGCTCTAAAATCTGGATGATACAACATTGTATCGGCATTCATGATACCAACCAAATTTACATTATCAAAATCTAATCCTTTGGCTAGCATCTGAGTTCCTACCAAAATATCAAACTCTCGATTCTTAAAACTATCAATTATTTTTTCAAAACCAAACTTTCCTCGAGTTGTGTCCTGATCCATCCTTCCAATTTTAGCATTTGGAAAAATAGTGATCAACTCTTGTTCTATTTGTTCTGTTCCTAAGCCTTTTGTAGTTAAATCTACGCTATGACAAGCATGACAATGAGTTGGATTAGCAATCGAATACCCACAATAATGACAACGCAATTGATTTTTATGTTTATGATAAGTCAAACTCACATCACAAGACTGACAATGTGGAACGTGCCCACAAGTAATACATTCTATAATTGGTGAATATCCTCTTCTATTTTGAAATAAAATCACTTGCTCTCCCACCGATAAAGACGTTGTGATTTCTTCAATCAAAATATCACTAAAATGACCGTTCATCTTTTTTCGAAAGTATTTATCTTTCAAATCAACCAATAGAACTTCAGGCAAACTTGCATTTCCAAAACGTTTCAAAATTTCAACGAATCCAAACTTATCAGACTTTGCATTATAATAGGTTTCGATACTTGGTGTAGCCGAACCTAAAAGCACTTTAGCCTGATGTGTATTTGCTAAAACAATAGCAGAATCACGAGCATGGAATCTGGGCGCTGGATCTGATTGTTTAAAATTTTGTTCGTGTTCTTCATCAATAATTACAAATCCTAAATCATGAAAAGGCAAAAATAAAGCCGATCTGGCACCAATTACGATTTGAGCTTTTTCAGCATTTAATAAAACCTGATTCCAAACCTCAACTCTTTCATTATTATTAAATTTAGAATGAAAAACAGCTACTTTATTTCCAAAATGAGCTCGTATTCTAGAAACCAATTGAGCCGTTAAAACAATTTCCGGCAACAAATACAAGACTTGTTTCCCTATAGCCAAATATTCTTCTATAAGCTTAATGTAAATTTCGGTCTTTCCACTTGAAGTAATTCCGTGTAAGAGACAAACTGATTTTTGCTCAAAACTTTCTTTTATAGATTCAAAAGCACGTTGCTGATCAGAACTCAATTGTAGTTCATCTTCTTTCGCTTTGCCTGCAAAATTGATTCGATCTTCTTGTAAAAAATATTCTTCTAAAATCTCCTTTTCAACTAATGCCTTAACAATAGCAGGAGAAGATTGAGCCGTTTCAACTAATTTTTTAACTGTAATCGACTTCTTTTCAGTAGCACTTAATTGAAAATAATTCAGAACTATTTCCTTTTGCTTATTGGCGCTTTTTAAAATTTCGAGTAAATCTTTTAAACCTTGATCAGTATCGTATTTTGCGTGCAATCGCACATACCGAACCAATTTAGGCTTGTAACTTTCCTGAAGCTCTTCTTGTAATACTAAAATATTTTTATCAATCAATTTTTGAATAACTGGAAAAATATTTTTCTTATTCAAAATCGAAATAATATCCTGTATCTTTAATGAACTCTGTTGTTGTAAAGCTTCGTAAACTAGATATTCATCATCTGAAAGCAGACTTTCATCAACATACGAATCATTTTTTCTTGTAATAAGCGTTTCACTCTCCAATAACAATGCACTTGGCATAGCATTACGATAAACATCACCTATAGCACACATATAGTAATCAGCAATCCAAAACCAATGATTGATTTGAATTTCTGTTACTATAGGTGTTGTATCTAAAATTTGATGAATCTCTTTGGCTTCATATAGAGTTGGTATGTTATTGTGAATTTCAATAACTAAAGCCGTATAGATTTTATTTTTCCCAAAAGGCACCGTAACTCTCATTCCTTTTTTTATAAAAAGAAATTCGGCCTCCGAAACTCTGTATGTAAAAGTCTTGGCAAGAGAAAGTGGTAAAACAACTTCTACGAAATGCATTAAGTAATATTAGAATTTAGATTGTCGATTTTGGTTTTAGATACTAAAACATCAAAAAAAGTATTATTTTACTCGATACCAATATTGTGTTCTTCCTAATAAAGAAAATCCAATATAGCCTCTTACTTTAAGTTTATCATTTCCTTCTAGTGTGATGAAACATTTGTATAATTTTCCATTTTGAGGATCCAAAACTTGCCCATCATTGTACTCCTTACCATCTTTAGTCAATCCTTTAATAACTGTAATTCCAAGAATTGGTTTATTTTTATCATCTCCTGTACATTCTTCACAAACTTTATTTTTTTTATCAGCTTCAAGAATTTCAATTACTTTACCATATATCTTACCCGACTTCTCGTAGATTTCAACCACAGATTTAGGCTTACCTGTTTCATCATCAATAGTTTTCCATTTCCCTAAAACTGTTTGACTTTGCATATTAGAAATTACCGAAAAGAATACAACTAAACCAAATACGATACTTTTTTTCATTTTTTCTTAAATTATTGACTCTTAAATTTTATTATTCGAAATATATCTACACAATTCACCTACGAATTGCATATGACAAGAATACAAAATTTCATTCAAAAAATCGCATTTATTATAAATACTTTAATACTCCGATTTGCTCTTTTTTAATTTATGAATTGTTGCGTTCAATTCAAATCCTAACAATAAAATCATACAGTTAATCCAGATATAAAACATCATAATCAATAGTGTACCAATTGACCCATATAGCTCGTTGTATTTTGAAAATCGAATTACCCAAATACCAAAAAAATAAGAAGAGACAACTATCAAAATCGTTGTAAAAACGGAACCAATACTAATAAAAGGAGGTTTATGTGATTGTTTTGTTCCGTATCGTAATAAGATAGAAGAAGTTATCAAAATCATTAAAACTACAAAAACATACCTACCTAAAATAATTAAAGGAATTTGCTCACTTAATACATCCTGAATGGTTGTTTTCTGAATAATAACCTCAAAAACAACAATAATAGAAACCGTTAAAAGTAAAAGAATAGATAATGTTATTGAAATCCCTAAGGCAACCAAATATTGCTTGAAAAACCCTCTTTTTTCTAAGACGTGTTTAGACGATTCAAACCCACCGAGGATACCATTAATTCCATTTGCCATTAAGAAAATAGATAATAAAAAACCCGAAGACACTAATCCTGAATGACTATTATTAAGAATGTCATTGATAATATTTGCAATAGCATCATATGTGTTTGGGGGCACTCCCTCCTTTACAAACTGCAGAAAATCATTTTGAAAACCCTCTATAGGAATATAAGGTATTAAGTTTAAAATAAATAACGCAAATGGAAACAATGCCATAAAGAAACTAAAGGCGACAGCACTTGCATGATATGAAAAGGCACCTTCTAAGATACCATTAAAATACAACTCTAATAAATCATAAAACGAGAAACCTCCCAAACCAGGCATTTTTATCTTCTTTAAGACGTGCATTAGGTTCTTTACAACAGGGATTTTTTCGAGTTTATTCTCAATTATAACTGTCATCTTTTTAAATTGCTTTTAGGCTTAAATCCATGTTGTAAATAGAATGTGTTAATGCCCCTGATGAGATATAATCTACACCACACTCTGCATAATTACGCATGGTTTCTTCATTTATATTTCCAGAAGATTCGGTTTGGCATTTGTCGCCGATTAAAGCTACTGCAGTTCTGGTGTCTTGGTAATTGAAGTTATCAATTAATATCCTGTGGACTCCTTCGCTTTTTAAAATTTCTTTGATTTCTTCGAGATCTCTGGCTTCGACGATAATCTTTAAATCTAAATTGTTTTGTTTAAGATAGGTTTGCGTTTTAGCAATTGCTAAAGTAATTCCTCCTGCAAAATCAATGTGATTATCTTTTAGCATCACCATATCATATAATGCAAAACGATGATTTTCTCCGCCTCCAATTGTTACGGCCCACTTTTCTGCTACGCGGAATCCTGGAGTTGTTTTTCGGGTATCTAATACTTTTGTATTAGTTCCTTTTAATAACTGTACATAACTATTTGTTTTGGTTGCAATGGCACTCATGCGTTGCATAGAATTTAGCACTACTCTTTCGGATTTTAAAATAGATTGAGAGCTTCCTGATACATGAAATACAACATCGCCTTTTTTGACTGTTGCTCCATCTTCAATAAAGGTTTCTATTTGCATATTGGGATCTACGTATTTGAATATCATTTTTGCGAGGGATACTCCTGCGATAATACCGTCTTCTTTTACCAATAATTTTGCTTTACCCATTGCGTTTGCTGGTATACAGGCTAATGAACTGTAATCACCTGTCCCTACATCTTCTCTGATAGCGTTTGCAATCAATATCTTTATTTCGTTTTGAAACTGCTCTTCAGTAATCATATTTTAATCTTTAATTATGATGCTAAAATAAGATTTATTTTATGCATTAAAAAGTAAGTGTGCTCGAAAAGTTTGGATTTTACTATTTATATCTAAATTGTATATTGATATAGTCTTTTTGCGGAAGCGAGATTTCCTTTTGCGGAAGCGGAAATAACTCGAATACATTTATTAGTTAAAGAAAACCTGTAAAGATTTAAAATCCATACAGGTTCAATTGTTTAGTTCTTGTTGATTGTAAAAAACTAGTCTATATCATTTTGATCTATCATATAAATTAGTGCGGTCATCGTTGCTGCTCCAAGTTCTAACTCTCTTTTATTTATAGCCTCAAATTTATCGTTTGCCGCATGGTGGTAATCAAAATAACGCTGTGAATCTGGTTTCAAACCTACTTTTACAATTTCTGGAGAGGTTAATGGTCCTATGTCTGAACCTGAATGCCCTTTTGTAAAACTGTGAATTAAATACGGTTCGAATAAGGGTTTCCATTTTGAGATTTTATCAAAATTAGCATCATCACACTCTAAAGAAAATCCTCTTGGGGTAAAACCTCCTTCGTCGCTTTCTAGGGCAAAGATGTGTTTTTCATTATTAGCTTTAGCTAATTCTTCGTACTTATTTCCTCCTCTTAGTCCGTTTTCTTCGTTCATAAAAAGAACTACTCGAAGGGTGTTTTTGGGTTTGTAATTTAGATTTTTAAAAACATTCATTACTTCCATACTTTGCACTACTCCTGCTCCATCGTCATGAGAACCATCTGCTAAGTCCCATGAATCAAGGTGTCCTCCTACGACCATAATGTTTTCTGGATGTTCTGTTCCTTTTATTTCTCCGACTACATTATATGACAATGCATCTGGTAAGGTTTGGCAAGATTGTTTAAAATAGAATTTTAAATTAGGGTTTGTTTTTAAAGTTTTGCTCAGCAATTCTGCTCCATTGGTACTAATGGCGGCTGTTGGAATGTATTTATCTTTTGAAATATCACCATAACTTTGACCACCTGCATGTGGGTAATCATCTAATTTTAGATTCATTGAGCGTACAATTGTACCTACTGCTCCTAGGTTTGAAGCTTCTTGAGCGCCTGCATATCGTTGATCTACTGCGCCAGAGTATGCATCGAAAGCATCAATCTCGGCGTTGTTCATGGGTCTATTGTAGAATACTATTTTTCCTTTTATTTTATCTGCTCCTAAACTTTTTAATTCATTGAAACTATGAACTTCGATCACTTGGGCAGCTAAGTCATTTTGGGGTGTAGCGATAGAGCCTCCCAAAGCGCAAATTGGTACTTTGATTTTGGTTTTATTGTCTTGGATGTAAGCTGTTTCTTTTTCGCCACGAACCCAATGTGGCACCATTACTTCTTGTAGATATACTTTATCAAAGCCTAATGTTTCCATTTGTTTTTTGGTATACTCAACTGCTTTTTGAGCACCGGTGGAGCCTGATAATCTAGCTCCTACATCATTTGAAAGATGATCTAACCAAGAATAACATTTTGAGTTTGTTAGTGTCGAATTGTAGATTTCCTTAAAAAATTGCTGGTCTTTATTTTGTGCAAGTACTGCAATAGTATTTACAAGAAATAGAGATAAAAATAGATTTCTTTTCATTTTGAGTTAGTATGAATTTATATTCGTTTTATTGGCTTCGCAATTTCGAGATTATAAAGCAGAATTCATATTAAAATAACAAAAAAATCCTGCTACTTTTTGAGTGTAGCAGGATTTTTATATTATTATAAATCAATGATTTAAAAAATTATTCTATTCGCATTATTTAATAGGTTCGAAACTAATAGCTGTTCCTCCGCCAGGAGCTAAAACTAAGTTTAGTTTTGATTTATTTGTAACCTCAACAGTTCTTATTTTGTATGCCATTGGGTTATTTTTCCAATCGGCATCTTTGGCATCTTCATAAATAATAGCTTTATATTTTTGGCCTTTGTTAAGAAAATCTAATGCTATTTCTGTTTTTCTAGCGTTTTCATCGGTGATTGCTCCAAGGAACCATGTTTCTTTTCCTTTGGTTTTTCTGGCAATTGTAACATAATCTCCTGGCTCGGCTTCGAGGATTTTGGTATCGTCCCAATCTAAAGCTACGTCTTTGATGAATTGAAAAGCATCCATCCTTTTTTCATAGCTTTCTGGCAAATCGGCAGCCATTTGCAAAGGAGAATATATGGTAACGTACAAGGCTAATTGTTTTGCTAAAGTAGTGTGTACTTGTTCTGTTTTACTCTTATCGTAATAGCTCATTTTAATTTCGAAGATACCAGGAGTATAATCCATTGGTCCTCCAAGAAGTCTTGTAAATGGTAAGATTGTTTCATGACTAGGCTGATTACCTATACTCCAACCATTGAATTCATTACCACGAGCAGCTTCGGCAGCAATGTAATTTGGATAGGTACGACTATACCCTGTAGGTCGAGAGGATTCATGCGAATTAAGTAATATTTTATAATCTGCAGCACGTCTGGCCACAAAGTTGAAGTGATTTACCATGGTTTGTCCGTCATGAAATTCGCCACGAGGAATAATTCTGCCTACATAACCAGTTTTTACAGCTGGATAATCATATTTTTTCATCAAATCGAAAGCACGGTCTAAATGACGTTCATAATTAGCTACAGAACCTGAAGTTTCATTATGCATAATCATTTTTACATTTTTTTGTTTGGCATAAGCTGAAACTTCAGCCAAATTGAAATCAGGATAAGGTGTTGTAAAGTCAAATACTTCCTCTTTCCAGTTACCCATCCAATCTTCCCAACCTACATTCCAACCTTCTACTAAAACGCCATCAAAACCATTTTTGGAGGCAAAATCTATGTATCGTTTGGTGTTCTCGGTAGTAGCTCCGTGTTTTCCTGTTGGTAATAATTCATTGGTAGCGCTATTCTGTGCGTTTTTTGAACCTGCATAGTCCCAAGTTGATACTCCAACGTGCATTTCCCACCAAACGCCAATATATTTCATTGGTTTTATATATGAAACATCATCCAGTTTACAAGGCTCATTTAAGTTTAAAATCATTTGTGATCCAATAATGTCACGAGCGTCTTTGCTAATCATAATCGTTCTCCAAGGTGATACACAAGGTGCCTGCAAGTAGGCTTTATCACCTATTGCATTTGGAACTAATTGTGATGTTAATTTAAAATTGGTAACATCTACATTCAAGTGCATTACTGGATAATTGACAACAGCAGCTTCGAATATATTTACATATAATCCTGAAGGCGATTTTAACATTAAAGGGGCTTGAACTCTGCTTTTTCCTAGATCTGTAGTTACTCCAATTCCAGAGTTTTTGTCTAATTTAGTATTATCAATTTCTGAAAGCTTGGTTTGGCTATATGGATATTCATTGGAATCAAAATCACCCGGAATCCAGAAGGCTTTATAATCTTCGGTTAAGTTGAAATGAGTGTCTTCATCTGAAATAATGAAATAATTTAGGTTGTCTTGTTTTGGAAAATCATATCTGAAAGCAACTCCCTCATCATACACTTTAAAGATAATATTCATTTTTACATTGGTCTCTTTTTGAACTAGAGCAATAGTAAGTTCATTATAATGATTTACAATGGATGCTTTTTGTCCTAAAACAGGCTTCCAAGATTCATTGAAAGTAGTATTTTTTGAAGACTGAATTTCGAAATTACTATTAAGAGCTGGTTTGTCTTTGAGTTTTATACCCAAAGAACTTTCTGAAATAACGGGTTTACCATTGTAATTTACCGAATAGGAAGGTTGTCCATTATTTGCTAATTTAAAATTGACCTCAAGGGCATTGGATGGTGATTTTACACTTTGCGCATGAACTAGATTCAAGGCAAAAATAAAGATCATTGAAAATAAAGATTTCATTTGGCTATTTGTTTTATTGAACCTACAAATTTATTAAAAACCTACGCTAAACCCTATTGTGTGGATACAAATAATACAGATTAATTTTTACCACAAATTCCACAAATTAGCACAAATTTGGATATGCTAAATGAATTATCGTGACTATTTTGACCTATATGCTTGTGCTAATTTGTAGAATATGAGGTTGATTTTATAGTTATGTCCACACGGTAGGGTTTAGAATAGGTTTCTAAAAAATATCTGTAAATATTATTGGACTACATTATTCTTGATTCTTGGTCCGACACCACTTTCATTAAAAGGTTCAATGGTAAAATAATACTTTGTTCCTTTGTCTAGTCCTCTAAAATCATAAGAGTTCTCTCCGTAGACCATTATGCTGTTGTACAATTTATCAGGAGCAATTCCGTAATAAATTGAATACCCAATTGCATCAGATTGTTTTTTCCAAGAAATGATTGCGTTACGAGAATCGGAGGCATTTCTTTTTACTTTAAAATCAACGACTGCTTTGGGTTTTTCAGCTAATCCATTTCCGAAGACTCTAAAATCTGAAACGGCAAACAAACCAGAAGCATTATGAATATTGACCATTTTTATGTAACGAGCGGTAATCGAATTTGTTAACTCAACATAATCATGAGGCACGTCTTTATCATTGTTTGATTTATCTACTACTAATGTCCAATTTTGAGCATCGTCTGACATATAGATTTTATACTGATAATAAATGTCCATTGCTTTATTGTACTGAGTTGCCTTATGATCTGCATAATTGACTTGTAACGCTTTAATTTCCATCTTTCTACCTAAATCAAGCTGTAGCCACTCGCCAGGTTTATCGGTCGTTGCAGACCAATAGGTTTGAATGTTTTCATCGGTTAAATTTGAAGCATTATAGCAGATTTTTTCATACACTTTTTTGCCTCCATTATCCATTCTGTGGGTTTCAACATCTTTGCATTCCTCAGAAGAAGAAACTGTTACAGGCTTTTTATAAGAAAGCAACATCCAACCCGAAGAAGCTCCTTTTGTTTGATCTCGTTGCGCTGTTGGCAATACAATTGGAAAATCTCCATACGCTGTAATAGAATACATAACATCATCTTTATCAAATCCAGCTGGGAACATATTAATTCTTCGTTCGAAACGGTCTTTTATAGAGATTTTACAGGTTCCAGTATTCCAATAATTACCATAATTATCGGCAAAAGTATTTCCGTGTCCAGCCCCAATTACAAAACCTCCTGGCTTATATGACATCGGATTGTGTTTTTGATACACAAAGGGTCCTAAGGGATTATTACCTACATGAACACCATTTGCATAACCTTTGAATTCGGTTGCTGGCGCCCCATATTGCATATAATATTTCCCGTTGTGCTTGGTCATCCAAGCTCCTTCAATAAAATTCCCCCAAGGAGCAGGTTCCATATCATTATTAGGTCCGAAACGTTCCCAACCATGTGTTGCAGGATCTAGACCAACTACTGCTTTTGCTTCGCCATACGGATGCTGAATATCTTCTACTTCGGTTGCTGTATATAGTTTTGCATAATCCTCCTGATTCCCTTTTGGAAGCCATGTTTTGTAGTCAACCTCTACACCTACAAGTGGTAATTTTCCGCTTGATCCGTAGTACATATATACTTTTTTATCATCGTCCTGAAAAATAGCAGGGTCCCAAGTAGGCAACATTGCTGTGTTTACGTGTCTTGTCCATCTTCCAGATTTTGGGTCTGCAGTCTTCCAAATTGGATGGTCTTTTTTCCAAGTTGAACCTACGTAAAATAAAGTATCATTAACAACCCACGCAGCAGGTGCACACTGATCATCATCGCCAGGATTGCGTTGAAAGCTTCCATACACAAATTTCCAGTCAGACATATCTTTACTCCAAAAAAATCCAGCCTGATTGGTTGCAAACAAGTAATACTCTCCGTTATAGGTAATGATTACAGGATCTGCGCTGGAACGACGGGATTCGGGAATACCATTATGATTTTGAGTGGTATAATTGTACCCTATGTTTATTGGATTACAATAGGTTGTTGCTGGTTTATTAGGATCAAACCAATTTGTTTTTCCAGTAATAGTACTGTTTTGCGCTGCTATATTAGTAGTAACTCCAATTAAGAAAAACAAAACTATTATCGAATATCGTTTATACATTTTCTTTTATTTAAATTAATAAATTTTAAATTTTATAGGATATTAAAAAATTAAAAAAATCGGCAAATTATGATTAAAAAAAGCCCTTCGTCTAACCAAAAACGAAGGGCAAAAAAACATAACTAACCAAATTTAATTTACTAAATTGAAATTAACTTTCTTGTCTGCATTTGAGTTTCCACCAACAAAAGCCTCAAAGAGTCCAGGCTCAGCAACAAACTTCAAATCAGAATTATAAAACTTCAAATCTTCTACGGTGATATCAAATGTTACGGATTGCTTTTCTCCTTTTTTAAGAGTTATCTTTTGAAATCCTTTCAATTCTCTAACCGGTCTGGTTACAGATCCTATAACGTCTCTTATATACAATTGAACGGTTTCTTTACCATCATAATTTCCAGTATTAGCAACCTCGACACTAACAGTTACTTTTCCGCTTGCATTCATTTTATCAGACGAAATTTTCACGTTTGAATACTCAAAATTGGTATAACTCAATCCATAACCAAAAGGGAATAATGGATCGTTTCTTTCATCTATATAATTAGATCTGAATTTTTCAAATTTACCCTCAGTGTTTTCCAAAGGTCTCCCTGTATTTTTATGAGCATAATAGATTGGCACTTGACCAACACTTCTAGGGAAAGTAGTCGTTAATTTCCCTGAAGGGTTTACATCACCAAACAAAACATCGGCGATAGCATAACCTGCTTCACTACCAGCAAACCAAACATTCAAAATAGCTGGAACAGTCGAATTTTCATCATTTAATACTAATGGACGACCATCAAACAAAACAAGAATCACAGGCTTTCCAGTTTTCAATAAAGCGTTTAATAAATCCTTTTGTGCTTGTGGAATTTCTAAATTAGTACGGCTGCTACACTCACCACTCATTTCAGCAGATTCACCAAGTGCAGCTACAATAACATCTGCTTGGTTGGCTACCTTTAATGCTTCGGCTATCATTTCTTCTTTAGGACGATTATCTCTGTTCAAGGTTTTACCAAACATTGTTGCTTTTGTTTCAAAAGCTTCATCATAATCCAGATTACTACCTTTAGCATAAAGAACTTTAGTCGATTTTCCTGCCACTTCCTGGATTCCTGCTAATAATGAAATACATTTATCTCCAACAGTCGCTACACTCCAAGTTCCTGACATATTGTTTTTTGCATCCGCCAATGGTCCGATAAGTGCAATAGTTCCTGATTTTTTTAAGGGTAATACTTGATTCTGATTTTTTAATAAAACTAATGATTGAGTTGCTGTTTTTCTAGCTTCGTCTCTACTAGCAGCAGTGAAAATTTCATTTTTTGCTCTGTTACTATCACAATATTTATATGGATCTTCGAATAATCCTAAATCGTATTTAGCATTTAAAATAAGTGTTACCGCATTATTGATTTGCTCTATGGTCACTTTCTTTTCATCTAATGATTTTTTTAAAGTTGTTAAGAATCCTTCGCCCACCATATCCATTTCGACTCCAGCATTCAAAGACAATGCTGATACATCTTGCAAATCTCCCATACCATGTTCTATCATTTCAGGAATGCCAGTAAAATCAGTAACTACAAAACCTTTGAAACCCCATTGTTTTCTTAAAACATCTGTCATCAACCATTTATTTCCGGTTGCCGGAATTCCATCAACTTCATTAAAAGAAGCCATAACCGATCCTACTCCTGCATCAACAGCTGCTTTATAAGGAGGAAAATAATCATTGAACATTCTGATATGACTCATATCTACTGTATTGTAATCACGTCCTGCTTCTGGCGCTCCATATAAAGCAAAATGCTTAACACATGCCAAAATAGTATTGTTTTTAGAAAGGTCATGTTGTTGGTATCCGTTTACCATTGCTTTGGCTATTTGACTTCCTAAGTATGGATCTTCTCCAGAACCTTCAGAAATTCTTCCCCAACGTGGGTCGCGAGAAATATCAACCATAGGAGAAAAAGTCCAATTTATTCCGTCGGCACTCGCTTCCTGCGCAGCAATTTGAGCACTTCTTTCGATTAGTTTCATGTCCCAAGTACAAGATAATCCAAGAGGAATTGGAAAAGTAGTTTCATAACCATGAATTACATCCATCCCAAAAATTAGAGGAATTTTTAAACGACTTTTTTCAACTGCTATTTGCTGTACGTCTCTTATTTTTTGAACTGATTTAATATTAAATAAACCACCAACCTTTCCTTCTTCAATTTTTTTGGCTACACCTGAGCTATTGGCTTGACCCGTAGTAATATCTCCAGAAGTGGGTAAATTTAATTGTCCTAATTTTTCATCCAAAGTCATTTTTGATAACAACTCGGCTACAAATTCAGCTTTTGGTTTTATTTTTACGGTACTTTTAGTGCTCTTTTTTTGAGCGTAACCCAAAACAGCACATCCTAAAAAAAGTAAGACTAATGTATTTTTCATTCTATAAATTTTATTTATTTGTATTCACTTTTACCTGTTTAAACATCCAGTCATAAATTTCTGGGTTGTCATAAACTCTTGTCCAACTATCGTGACCCGCATCGTCAAAAATGGTCAATTGAACATCCTTTGCATTACATTTTTTAAGCTCTTTGTAAACAGAAATAGCGTAATCTACCTTTACTACATCATCCAATAAACCATGAAAAATTCGAGTTGGGATATTGGCTATTTTACAAGCGCCATCTAACTGAATTAAATCAACAAATCCCGAAATAGGCACAATTGCTGCAAACATATCAGGATATGAAAGAGCCAAATTCCAAGCTGCCCAACCTCCAGAACTTAAACCTGTAACATAAATTCTATTTGAATCTATATTGTTTTCTTTTTGAATTTTTACAATCAATTGAAAAATTGACTCAATATTCCAATTTTCATCTTCTTTGCATTGTGGAGCTAAAACGTAAGCGTCTAGTTCATTAGTTTTTAAATACTTTAACGGTCCATGAATTTTTACTCTTTCAAGGTCAGTTCCTTTTTCACCATCTCCAGAAATAAAAACTATTAGTGGCTTTTTATCTTTTGTATTAGCAGGCTTGTGCAATACATATCCTAATTCATACTTAATTTCAACAACCGTTTTTATTTTTCCAGTAGTTTCGCTTTGCGAAAAACCAAATACAGAAAACAACAGTATCAATAGCGTTATTTTAAATTTCATTTGCATTTAAAATCCATATTTCCCTGAATGAAATCCAAGATTTGTTAATCCTTGTTTTATCTCAGGAGCATTCATGAATAACTTCCACAATAAACCGGTTCGATAGTTCTCAATCATTGGCGCTATGGTTCCCTGATCTATTGCTAAATAACGAGGGGTAACCCAATTATAATGTGGCGAAAAAGCATCATAAGGCCCTGCAATTCCAATATATTTTGCTTTATTTTCATCGTATAAATAATGTAAAAACTTCATGCTTTCGCTTGGTGTATATGGAAAAGAAGATAGTGCCGCCGTTGGAGTAATTACTCCTAAATCATTGTCAGTATCATGAGCAGAATACCCTGTTGTTCCATCAGTATTTCGAGAATAACTCGCTGTGAGACCCCAACATTTTTCCGAATAGCCTTTCCATTTTTTGGGATTATCAATGCAATACTTATTAATAATTTTTGCTTGATTTTGAGTTAATTCCCAATAATTTGCATACTTATCCGATAATTGTGAAGGATCTAATCCTAGATAAGAATATTGCGCCCAAAACAAGGGACCTGCATTACCACTAACAGTATTGTATTTGAATACTAAAGGAATTCCGTATTGTGTCTTTGTTGTTACAATAGTTCCGTTTCGCGTCCAACCTTCATGATAAGCAGCTACAGGAATTGGATGAGTCGTAGAAGAAGCACCAAGAATGTAAGCAATTAAACACTCATTATATCCTTCTAATTTGAATTTCATTTCCCATTGATAGGTAGGTGACCAATGCCAATACATTGCATTTTCTCCGTTGGTATACCAGCTCCATTCTACTCCTTTCCAAAGTTTATCTGCTTTGTCTGATAATGCCTTTTCCTGAGTATTTCCATTTTTAAAATATTCACGCACTGCAATCAAACCTTGAGACAAGAAAGCTGTTTCGACTATATCTCCACCGTCATCTTTATTGCCAAAAGAAATGGCTTTTCCGGTAGTTCCATCCATCCAATGTGCCCAAGCTCCGTGAAAACGATCTGCTTTTTCTAAAAAGTCCATAGCTGTAGTCATTCGTGTAACGGCTTCGGCTCTTGGAATAAAACCTCTTTCTACTCCAACAATCAAAGACATTAACCCAAAACCTGAACCTCCAGTAGTTACTTTGTTAGCCTCGAACCCAGGATCCTCTGTGTGATAGCGTTCCCTTCCTAATTTAGAGTTAGGTTCTGCATAATCCCAAAAATATTTTATAGCATCTTTTTGAACTTGATCTAAAACCTCAGTATCGGTCAGAATTTCTTTTACAGGTTCCTCTGTCTTTTCTTTTTTAGAATCACAAGAGATAAAAAAAACAGATAGAAACAGAATTATTAAATTCTTCATATTTAATCGTTTTTGTATGATAAAAAACATTTATTTAAAAATAGTCCACGATTGTGAATGTATCGTGGACTATTTATTTTAAAATTATAATCTTATTCTTTATTAGTGTACAAAGCCATTACTTCATCAGCAGTAAGAGCAGTTGCATACATACGGAATTGATCTAACCCCCCCTTCCAATAAGAAGCTAACCAATTATCCCCTGAATCATTTTGTGCTTGAGGACCACTTCCAATTCGTAATCCTGTGATTTTAGAATTGTCTAAATTAACATCTCCGTGTGTACCCCAAGTTACCGTACTTACAGCGGTGCCATCTTTGTAAAATGTTAGTCCGGAAGTAGTAGCGTCATAAACAAAAGCACAATGATGCCATGCATTATCTAAGAGACCTTCAACAGAATTAGCCCCTTCCCAGGTTAAAAAAGTATCTGCCATATTAGCATCAACAAGAACAAATTTAACAGCAGCTGCAGTTGGTGTTGGTGCAGCATCAAAGAGGAGAAACATTGTTCCACTTGACCAATGCCCATTAGACGAAGGCAAACTAAAGATTTCTTCAGCACCTGGATTATCACCGTTTTTAGTCTGTCCATCATGCTTTTCCCAAAAAGAAATGGTAAAACTTTTAGCTGTTGAACCAAAATCATTTGGTTTTGGATACGCTATAAATTTGTCTTGAACACCTTCGGCTGCATTACCTGAAATACCTGAAATAGTACTAAAAGGATTATCAGTTGGGAATGTAGCTTTAATATTATCAACGGCAATCAGCAAAGGATTTGTTGAAGTTGCATCAAAATTCACATAAAATTTAAGAGGTCCTCCTGGTGGATTTTCATCTACCGGATAATCACCCAATGCTGGTCTGTCCATCTCTTGACATCCAAAAAAAGCCAAAGACAACAATCCTATTACCAAGGATTTTCTAAAAATAGAAATCATATTTATCATAATTATATTTTTTTAGATATTAATAATTTGGATTTTGTACTAAAACCCCACCAAATTGGTCGATAGCCGTTTGAGGAATTGGATACCACTTGTTTTTGTCTTGATAACCTAATCCTCCCAAAGTATTAACAGCATCGCCCCAACGAACTAAATCGTAAAAACGCTCTCCTTCCATTGCAAACTCAATTCTTCTTTCATGTTTAATTGCTGTACGCAAAATCGATTGGCTGCCTGAAACAGGAGGTAAAACTCCTGGATTATTTCCTCTGGCTCTTGCTCTCACCATCTCTAAATAATCCCCAGCAGCAGCAGTATTTCCTAATTCATTAGCAGCCTCCGCAGCCATCAAAAGTACATCAGCATAACGAAGTATTTTGATGTTAATCCAATGGTTTTTATTTTCACCAAAATTTTGTCTCACACTAAGCGTTGTGTAAGCTTTTTTATTCCAGTAAGCTTGGTCTAAAGGCGGTTTTGTTGGTAAAATTAAACCAGTTCCATCGTCTTGTCCTGAATACAAAATAGTAGCCAGTCTTCTTGGGTCATTAGTTTCATAAGCTCCTATTAAATTATCATTAGGAACATTTAAACCAAAACCTAAATCCCATGAACCTGAACCTCTTACACCTTGAGATTCCCAATAGTTATTTGAATAATTTATTCCTCCCTGACGTAAAAATTGAATTTCAAAAACAGCTTCGGGTGAATTATCACCTCCTTCTTTAAATAAATCAGCGTATGAGGTATACAATGAATATTGGCCTGAATCAATCACTTCCTGAGATTTTTCTAAAGATTTAGCCCAATTTCCTTGATATAAATATAATTTTGCCAATAAAGTGTTAGCAAATCCTTTAGTTGCTCGTCCTGGGTAAGCAGGCCAACTCAAAGGTAAATGTTCTGCTGCAAAAGTTAAATCGTTAATGATTTGTACATCTACTTCGGCAACTGTACTTTTAGGCTTTATTCCATCACTAGGTTTTACGATTTTATTAGTAACAATTGGCACTTCACCATAATCTCTACGCAAATCAAAATAAAGAAATGCTCGTATTACCATTGCTTCAGCTTTATTTATCAAACTCCCCTCATCTGATACTCCCGCAGTATCAACGGCATCAATCAAATCATTACATGCATATATCACTTTATAATGACCATTCCAGTTATTCGTATTCATAAAATGAGTAGTCGTATATTGATACTTTTCAAAATAAGGATCAAAATTCTGTGTGTCAGATGCATTACTACCTGTAATAGCATCGTCAGACCGAACTGACTCAAAGAAATATCTGCACCAATCTGTAACTCCATCGGAAGTACGAATTTGCCCATATAATCCAAAAGCTTTTTCCTCAAATCCACCCGCCTTAATATCGCCATCTGCTGCAGTTCCTAATGGCCTTCTATCCAAAAACTCAGCATCATCACATGAATTAAGTAAAGGCAATACCAACAATACTATTAGAAAATATTTTATATTTTTATATTTTATACTTTTCATAATCTATTTATATTTAATTTAAAAAGTTACATTTAATCCAATTGAAATAACTCTTGCCACAGGATAACCACCATTATCAACACCAAACTTAGTTGGTGTTCCACCAATATCAGGAGTAAATCCAGACGCTTTTGTCCATGTATATAGATTTTGTGCGTTTAAATACAATCGCAAATTTTGTATACTTGCTTTTTCAAGTAATTCAGAATTAAAAGTATATCCAAATTGTATATTTCTTAATCTAAGATAACTACCATCTTCAATCATATAAGTAGAAGCTAATTGATTGTATGATGAACCATCATTTGCTCTTGGCTCCCAATTAGAGGTACCTGCGCCAGTCCAACGATCCAATCTGTCTGTTCTATAGTTAAGTTGAGCAAAAGTAGATCCATTACCCCAATCTCTATAAATTTCATTGCCATAAACTCCAGCAAAATCTATAGAAAATGAAAAGTTTTTATAATTAAGACCAGCAGAAAAACCATAAGAAACATCTGGAGTAGGATTACCAATTACTGATCTGTCTGCAGGTGTAATACTTCCGTCTCCGTTAATATCTTTGTATTTTAAATCACCCGGTCCATAACCTCCTAAAGTACTTGGAGGAGAAGACAATACATCGGCATATGATTGATACAATCCTTCAACTGTATATCCGTAAAATGATCCAATTGGTTCTCCTGCGGTCAAAATAGATGGACCATCAAAAACCTCAAAACCATCAGTATAAACAGATATAACTTTGTTTTCAATTGTAGAAAAATTACCGCTCAGCGAATAATTCCAATTGTCATTAATCTTATCATTCCAGGAAGTACTGAATTCTAAACCTTTATTTTCAATTTTTCCTGAATTAGCATAAAATTGTGTGCTTCCTAAATCAACATATGTCAATAAGTCATCTGTTGTTTTATTATATACTGTAGCTTCAAGTTTTAGCCTATTTGTTAACATTGTTGCCTCAATTCCAACTTCATAAGAAGTAACAGTTTCCCATTGTAAATCAGGATTATTAATATATGCCAACGTATAAGCAGGAACCAACGATTCTCCAAATACACCCGACTCTCCATTTTTATAATTAGGATATGTCGGATAATGAACCGCAGTATATTGATTTCCTAAAGTCCCATAAGATCCTTTAAGTTTTAGGTTGTCAAATGTTTTTTGGTCTTTCATAAACTTCTCTTTAGTGATATCCCATGCAGCACCTACAGTCCAGAAATTTTGCCATTTTCTTAACTCCGAAGAACCGTCTCTACGAAAAGAAGCATTTAAGATATACCTTCCATCATAGTTGTACAGTAAACGAGTAAAATAAGATACACTTGCACGATCCCATTCGTCAGAATAAGCAAATTTGGTTGAAGGATCACCATAAGGATATGTATTTACATACCAAAATCTAGGATCGTGAGGAATTGGATCCCCCTTCGGATATTGTTTTACTTGCCCTGATAATTGCGAATAGTATTGATAATTTCGATTATATCCTCCTAAAAGTGTAAAATTATGATTACCTAATGCTTTTGTATAAGTCAACAAAAAATCCTCTTGTGTTTTTTTGTCATCAGTCTTTAATTGATCTACCTGTGTTAATGCAAGACTTCTATAAAGTGTTGGTTGACTGGTTTCATTATCCCACACATTATAAACAGGGGCATATTTTCTTTCATCTTTATTACCTAAATCAGCAGAAAAAGAAGCTCTGAATTTAAAATCTTTTAAAAATTTTATTTCTGCAAAAACGCTCCCTATAAATCTAAATTCACTTGCCAGAGAAGTGCCATTGGCTACTCCATCTACATCAAGCAATGGATTTCCAACTTGAGCCCCCCCTATTTCAGATGGCAATTGATTATATAATCCCTCTTCTGCATTGTATGGTTCAACTATTGGAGTTGCCTGCAGAGTTCGTATAAAATCATGCAACTGAGGCAATTTAGAATTAGAACCTCCTAAATTCACACCTATTTTTATCGCATCACTCAAATTTAATTCATCATTAACATTGAATGTAAATCTTTTATACTCTTCATTTTTTATTAGTCCTTCATCTTCCGTATAACCAGCTCCAACATATAATTTGTTGTGTTCAGTCCCGTTCGTAACACTAATATTATGCGTAATAATAGTTGCCCCTTTATTTTTTATTGCGTCTAACCAATCAGTATCAGCATTATATAAATTATAGTAACTATAAGGAGCTAATCCTTGATTTGCTCTTTGCTCATCATATAATGTTTTAAATTGTGAAGCATTGGTCATTGAAGGCTCTCCTGTAATATCTTTCATTCCTAAACTTGTAGAATAATTGATAGTAGTTTTACCTTCTTTTGCTCTTTTGGTCGATACAACAATAACACCATTTGCACCGCGGGCACCAAAAATTGCCAAAGAAGAGGCATCTTTTAGAATCTCCATCGATTCTATATCATTGGGATTTACAAAATCAATATTATCTGTCCAAAGACCATCAACTACATAAAGTGGTTGTGTTTGATATCTACTCGCAGTACCTCTGATACGTACATCTAATGGTTGACCTGGTTTTCCAGTATCAACAACAGAAAGCCCAGCTACTTTACCTTGTATAGAAGATACTGGATTGGTATTAGGCTTGTCTGCAACATCTTTGCCTGTTACTTTTACGCTTGAACCAGTCAAGTCTTTCTTCTTGGCAGTACCATACCCAATTACAACTACCTCGTCTAATTTGGTATCTTTTGCTTCTTTCAGCATTACTGTCATCGGCGTAGAAGCTGCAGGAATAGAAACTCCTTCAAAACCTATTAAACTTATTTTTAATATATCACCTTCTTTGGCTTTAATATTAAAGTTTCCATCAATATCAGTTTCAGATGAAACATTTCCAGAAACAATAAAAGCTCCTGGTATTCCAAGTCCTGTCTGATCCAATACTTTCCCTGTAATTACTTGACCAGACATATAAGCTGGAAGTAGAATGAGTGCTAAAAAGCTAAAAATAAAATTTCTCATAGGTTTGTTAAACATTTTAGTTAGTGTAGCTAAATTAGCTAATTACAACGTTGTAGTAACTAAAACAAGACTACTACATGAATACATCAAACCGTGATTTTATTTTTTTAAACCCTTGTTTTAAAGGAATTAACAAAGATTATGAAGTGTCACATCCATGAGTAATGATGTAACAATGATGTGTTATTATTCCATAAAAAAAATATTAAAAAAGTATATTATTGGTAAAAAAATAGCCACTTTTATATTGATAATAAAAACTTAGAAAGCATTTCTTCTTGATGTAGACCCAATTTTTTCCTTAAACGATAGCGATGTAGCTCTACTCCTCTGAAAGAAATATTCATCATAGGAGCAATTTCTTTGGAAGAAAGATTCATTTTGAGATACACACAGAGCTTAATATCCTTTGAAGTTAGATTTGGATATTTCTTTGAAAGGGCTATAATAAATTCATTATTAATTTGATTTAGATTCGTTTCAAAAATCTCCCACTCATGTTTATTAACTGCATTAATTTTTATAGCTTTTTTGATTTCGCTTTTTAGTTTATTGAAATCGGATTCTGTATCCAATATCTTTTGAATATTTTCAATCATTTCACTTTGTTTTGCAATAGAAAGTGATTTACCCGCTACTTCCGAAGATTTTGATTGTAATTCCAGTTCCAGAATGTGTTTTTCATATTCCTGGCTATTTAATTCATTTTCGGCTTTCAGTTCCATTTCCAGAATTTCTCTTTGATGCTTTAATTCTTCTTCTTGTAATTTAAGTTTTTGAATATATTTTATCTTATTCCATTTATAATAAAGATACAAGATAAGCCCAACCACAATAAGATAAACGAGTATCATCCAAATTGAATAATACCAAGCATTAGCTACAACAAATTGAAAACTGGTTATTTTGTTATAATGTAAGCCATCATTATTATAGATGGTAACATCATGAGAACCGCTGTTAAGGTTATTCAAAAGTATCAAACCTTCTTTTATGGGAATAAACTCTTTTTTACCGTTTATTCTGTAAAATAAATCAGGTTTCGAAGCTCCATAAATACCCGATATAACATTAATTCTTAACTCTGAATTGTGCTTGATTTTTGAATTATTTTCAACCAAAATATCATTATTGAAAGCTTCAATTTTTACATTAGTTTTCTCTTTAGTATTATATTTTAAATCCAATGATATAAAACCATCATCAAGATTCAATAAATAATTGTTTTTATCTTTAAATACTTTCAGGTTATCATTAATGATTTTTCCTTTATAGTATTTCTCCTGAATACTATTTCTAATAAATTTAGATCCCTGAGCATAAATATGATACAAAAGTCCGTCCTGAAGTACCATAAAATGATTCTCATCGATAGAGACAATATTCGATACGTTTTTAAAATTCTCATTAAACAATTGATTCAACTCCAGTTCATTCGTAAAGGAGTTATATGTGTACCATGAATTATTAATCAAAAAAAGAATTTCATTCCTAAACTCAAATATTTTAACACCAAAATCATTGTTTATTTTACTGCGTTGGGTCACATTATCAACTTTTTTAGTTTCATAGGCATCATTATATAAAATACGATACAAACCTCTATTAATATCTGCTGCCCAAATTTCATTTTTCCTGTTTTGAGCAAGATATTTTATTGGTTTCAATAATCCTTTTATTGCAACCTTTTGTTTTAAATTATTAGGATCATCATAAATTATAATTCCGCTGTAAGTAGCTTGCAAATATGAATTATTGATCCCGCTCTTTGATAAGTTCCAACCTCCATTAATATCGCTCAATTTACTAAACTGACCGTTTTTATAAATAAAAGTCCCTTCATTATGGCCAATAAGATATTGATCGTTTATTTTACTGATAACCCAAGCTTGTCCTTGAGTGCTGGGAATTAAAGAAAGTTCTTTTTCTTCATATTTAAAGACTCCATGATTGGAAGCCATCAAGTATCCTTTTGGAGTGCTTGCTACCGAATATACTGACCCTAAAATTCCAGAACTATCATAAAATATTGAAATTGGAGAATTAACCTCAATATGAGCAATTCCATTATCGAGACCCAACCATAAATCATTCTCTTTATCCTGTCCAATACTTAAAATAGAATTATTCATTAGGACATTATTTCGATTAATATTCTTACAAGCGCCATCAATCAAATCCAAAATATAAACCCCTTTATTTGCTGTACCAACAATCAACTTATCATTTTTGATAAATTGAGCAACATTTATATTAGCCGATTTCAAAATCTCATTTAAACCATTTTTCCAAGGAGTCAAAATATTATTTTCAAAGACATAAACCCCATGCTTTTTGGTAAAAAAATAGGTTTTCCCTTGATATTTCTGAATGGAATGAATCACATTTTTCTCTAAAAGAGACAATCCATCTACTTTCTCAATCTCTCCATTATTTAGTCTGTAAATTCCTTTTTCGACTGAAGCAATAAATATTTGACTATCAACAACAAAACAATAAGAAATTAAAAAAGGGATTTTTTTTTCTTTTATAACTTTTCCATCAAAAATGAAGATCCCATTAAAGGACTGAAAATAAATTTTGTTATTAAACTTAAATATCTTCCATATTTCATCATTATTATTCTTTTCATCAAAGACTTTCTTTTCTTTCGAAATAGAGACATAATGCATCTTGGCATTTTTTCGGTACCAATAGCCAAACTCCTGATAAGAACCCGAATAAATCTTATCACCATCAACCATTATCGATCGAATTATTGTTTTATTGGGTAATGTGTATTTTTCCCATTTTACACCATCATATCGCAATAAATAGTTATTATTGGCAAAATACATGGCATTGTCTTTCCCTTGAACTACATTCCAAATTTGATTATCACCCTGATAATTTGATTTGCTGTAATTTTCAACAAAAGGAAGCAACTCTTGAGCCGCAAGATGTAGAGATATAAAACTAAAAATAAATATATAGAGAAGTTTGGCTTTCAAAATATGAAGTTTTTTTATCAAATATAATTACAATTCTTCAATTAAAACCACAAAAAAAGCCTCTGAATACAGAAGCTTTAATTGAACGTTTATTTTATTTTATTTTATTTTAATTCAAAAGCAAACCATATACCTGATTCGCAATTTCAATTTCCTCATCGGTAGGAACAACCAAAATTTTTGCTTTCGATTGAGGAAGATTGATTTCTCTAATTTCTTTAGAACGAATTTCATTTTTAGTATCATCTAATTCAATTCCAAAAAACTCCATATCAGTACTCACTAGTTTTCTAATCTCAGCCGAATTTTCTCCAATTCCAGCAGTAAAAACAATAGCATCCAAACCATTTAAAGCCGCTGCATAGGAACCAATATATTTTTTGATTCGATACGCATTCATTTCTAAAGCCAATTGACAATCTTTATTTCCTTTTTCGGCATTTGATTGAATATCTCTCAAATCGCTATATCCTGTTAAACCAAGCATTCCGCTTTGTTTTTGCAATAAAGTACTAACTTCATCTACAGTATAATTTAATGCTTTCATCATATAAAACAAAACAGATGGATCAATATCACCGCTTCGAGTTCCCATAATCAATCCGCTAATTGGTGTAAAGCCCATTGAGGTATCAATACATTTCCCATCTTTCACAGCGGTAATGCTACAGCCATTACCCAAATGCACAGTGATTATATTTCTATGAGGTTTATTTAATGATTTCAGATATTGAATTGCCTTTTCTGAAACGTATTTATGAGAAGTTCCATGAAAGCCATATACTCTAAGTTTATTTTCTGCTAAAAAATGAGTAGGAATAGCATATTTATAAGCTAATTCAGGCATTGTCTGATGAAAAGCAGTATCAAAAACAGCTATTTGTTTGGCTTCAACAAAAATTTCTTCCGCAACAATAATTCCTTGAAGATGTGCTGGATTGTGCAAAGGAGCTATATCACATAATTTTCTTATTTCTTCTTTAACTTCTGGAGTAATCAAAGTTGGATCAGAAAAAGAGCTTCCACCATGCACCACTCTGTGCCCTACGGCTTCAATTTCTTTAGTGCTTTTTATAACTCCATTATCTTCATCCATTAATAATTGGGCTATTTTATTAAGCCCAATTTTATGATTGGCAATTGGAAGAATTTCCTCTATTTTGATAGCTTTGGTCACATAAGTAAAATTGGAGGTCTCCAACCCTATTCTGTCAATCATTCCAGAACAAATCACTTCGCCTGCAGGCATTTCAATTAATTGATATTTTATAGAAGAACTCCCTGAGTTTATAATTACTACTTTCATATTTTATTTTTTAAAGATTCTAAGTTTCTATGAATCTGAGTTTTTATTTTGAGTCACTAAGACCCTATATTTTTATTTTCAAATCTTAGGAACTTTTTTTTTACAATCCCTGTGCCTGAATAGCTGTAATGACAACCGTGTTTATAATATCATCAATTGTACAACCACGACTTAAGTCATTTACAGGTTTATTCAATCCTTGTAGCATTGGTCCAATTGCCAATGCCCCTGTTTCTCTTTGAACGGCTTTATAGGTATTATTTCCTGTATTCAAATCAGGGAAAATTAATACACTAGCGTGACCTGCAACCTCTGAATTTGGCATTTTACTTTGTCCTACTTCCAAATCGACTGCAGCATCGTATTGAATTGGTCCTTCAATTTTCAAATCAGGACGTTTTTGTTTCACTATCTCAGTTGCAGCTCTCACTTTATCAACCTCATCTCCTTTTCCAGAGGAACCAGAAGAGTACGACAACATTGCAATTTTAGGTTCAATTCCGAAGCCAATACTGGAATCAGCAGATGAAATAGCTATTTCTGCCAATTGTTCAGCCGTAGGATTTGGATTAATAGCACAATCCCCAAAAATAGAAACACGATCCTCTAGACACATGAAAAATATAGAGGAAACTACAGAGGAGTTTGGCTTGGTTTTAATAAATTGTAACGCTGGTAAAATAGTATGTTGAGTCGTATGTGCAGCACCAGAAACCATTCCATCTGCATGTCCTTTATACACCATCATAGTACCAAAATAAGAGACATCTTCCATCAAATCCCTTGCCATACCAAGTGTTACATTTTTGGCTTTTCTCAGTTCATAATACGTATTTACATAATCCTCATATAACTCAGATTCTATTGGATTTATAATGGGAATTCTTGAAAAATCAAACTCCAAGCCTAATTCAGCCACTTTACTTTCAATTTGTTTTTTATTTCCAATAATTGATAAATCAACAACATCCATGGCTTGCAAACGCGCAGCTGCTATGATAATTCTTTCATCATTTCCTTCGGGTAAAACAATGTGCTTTCTATGTGCTTTAGCTCTCTTTACCAAGTTATATTGAAACATTTTAGGCGTCATTCCTTCAGCCTCAAAAGCATTAAACTTATCTATTAAAACATCTAAATCAACATATTTATCAAATGTATTAATAGATGTCTCAATTTTTTGGAGATTATCAGGGTAGATTTTAGATTTAATGCCTCCAATTTTATTTGCAATATGATAAGTTCCTCCTTCAACAGTAATGATTGGCACTACAGAAGAAAGCCCTTCTATTAACTTCATAATACTATCTTCTGGAGTGATATTACCAGTCAATACAATTCCTGAAACTGCAGGGTAATTGGCAGATTCATTTGCCTGTAATGCTCCCAGAATAATATCGGCTCTGTCGCCTGGAGTGATAATAAGTCCATTCTCTTTAAGATGCAATAAATAATTGCATAATTGCATTGCTCCAATACTATAGCTTCCAATCTGATTATTCAAATATTCATGTCCAAATAATATTTCAGCATCCAGCATCTCTACTATTTCATGTATTGTGGGATTGTTTAAGCTTCCTATCAAAGGTATTGAATTGATCAGAATTGATGATGGCAAGCTTTTTTGTAAACTAGTAGTTACCAGCTCAATATTTTCTGGCTGTACTTTATTGGCAATTACAGCTAATACTTCCACCTCTTTAATTTTAAATGAATTATATGCTAAATTTAAATTATCGATTAATTCATCTAGAGTTTTTCCTTCTCCAGAACCAACAATTATAGTAGGAACACCTAGATTTTTAGCAATCAAAACATTCATATCCAATTCTATAACAGTACCTTCTCCTGTAAAACTAGTTCCTTCAACCAAAATAAAATCAAATCGATCTTCTAATTGTTTGTATTTTTCAATAATTAAATCAACTACCTCACCTAATTTACCATTATTTTTTTTCTTGATTAATTTACTCTTGGTAATAGCATATGCATCTTCGTATTTAATATCTAAATCAAAATATGAAATAACCGTCTCAATGTGTGTATCTTTTTTTCCTTCTTCATTATCTTCAATAATAGGTCTAAAATAACCTACTTTTGCAGTCCTTCCCAAAAGCATTCTCAATAATCCTAAAGTAATTATTGTCTTGCCGCAATTCTCTTCAATAGTTGCGATATATATAGCTTTTTTCATATTATAAATTTTATATTTTGATATTTTATATTATTTGCAAAATTAGAAGTTTAATTTCCTTATAAATATGACCAAAATCAGTTTTAAATGATAAAGTTAATTATCAGATACGATTAAAACCAATTTCTTTTTTTAAAATAAATAACCATTCCAATTACGGTCAAAAACATAAAACCTATGACATAATAATAACCATTTTCAAATCTCAATTCAGGCATATTATCAAAATTCATCCCGTAAACTCCAACAATAAAAGTCAGCGGAATAAAAACAGCCGAAATAACAGTCAAGGTTTTCATAATCTCATTCATTTTGTGCGATTGTGCAGCAAAAAAGAAATTAGAGGCGCTTTCTAATGAACCCATATCCGATTCAATTTGCTCCAAAAGTTCTAAACATTTTTGGTGTAAACGGGCAAAAAAACTAAAATTATCCGATTCAATTTCATCAAAAACAGTATCCTCCTGAATACTTTTAATATCATACAAAGAATCTCGAAGCGGAATAATAGAACGTTTTAAGAAATTAAAATTATCTCTGTGCTTTTCAATTTTTTCCAAGATGATAGGGTCCGCACTATTTTTAGCACAATCAATCAATTCTTCTATTTTATCCTCTTCAGCCTCTAGTGTTATGTAGAAATTTCCAATAATTGCATCCAGTAAAATATACAATAAATAATCTGATTTCTTAGTTCGAACGATTCCTGAATTGGTTCGGATACGTTCTCTTATGTGAGTAAAAAAATCACTTCTTTTTTCCTGAAAAGAAATTAGAATTCCTTTTTTTAACAAAAAACTAATTTGTTCAACCCGAATATTATCTGAACTTTCTGAAGGTAAAATCGATTTTATATTAAAAAACAAAACCTCTCTTTCCTCTTCCAATTTGGTTCTTTTGCTTGTATTTAAAATATCAGCCAACATAAAGTTGTTAATATCAAAATATTCAGCAACATCTTTAAGCAAATCAACATCACTTAATCCATGAATATTCAACCAATTGTTCTTACTTAAATCAATGTGTTTTTCTAAATTATCAATGGTACCATTCTCATATTCAGCAACCGTACAATCATCATAAACAAACAATTGCATTTCAATCTCTTTGTCTTTGTGCAGACCTGTATATTCGAGACTATAGGGCTGTAGGCGTTTCCCTTTCTTGTATTTAATCTTTCTCATAAACTATTTTGTATAGTAATATTACAAAAAAAATCAATACTATTAAATCGAAATTTGGTTTTGAAATTGTTAATTATTTGATTTATTCCACAAAAAAACCGAGCCATTTCTGACTCGGTTTTAATTTATAAACTAAAAAGTAAATTATTTTACTTCTTCGAATTCAACGTCTTCAACATTGTCTCCTTGAGATTGAGCTTGTGGCTCAGAAGCAGCTTGACCTTGTTCTCCTTGAGCATACATAGCTTCTGTAGCTGTTTTCCAAGCTGCATTGATGTTGTCAAGAGCAGTTTGAATAGCTGGAATGTCTTGAGATTGGTGAGCCATTCTCAATTCAGTCAAAGCGTACTCGATAGCTACTTTATTATCATCAGATAATTTAGCTCCAAGTTCTTTCAATTGAGACTCAGTTTGGAAGATCATTCCGTCTGCTTCGTTCAATTTTTCAGCTTTTTCTCTAGCGATTTTGTCATACTCAGCGTTAGCTTCAGCATCTTTTTTCATTTTCTCGATTTCATCAGCTGTTAATCCAGAAGAAGCTTCGATACGGATATCGTGAGATTTTCCAGTTCCTTTATCAGTTGCAGAAACTTTGATGATACCATTAGCATCAATATCAAAAGTTACTTCAATTTGAGGAACTCCTCTTGGTGCTGGTGGAATACCATCTAAGTTGAAACGACCGATAGTTTTGTTATCTACAGCCATTGCTCTAGCTCCTTGCAATACGTGCAATTCAACTGTTGGTTGAGAATCTGCAGCAGTAGAGAATACTTGAGATTTTTTAGTTGGAATAGTAGTATTAGACTCAATTAAGATAGTCATAACTCCACCCATAGTTTCGATACCTAAAGATAAAGGTGTAACGTCTAATAACAATACATCTTTTACATCTCCAGAAAGAACTCCACCTTGAATAGCTGCTCCAATTGCAACAACCTCATCAGGGTTAACTCCTTTAGACGCTTTTTTACCGAAGAATTTTTCAACTTCGTCAGCGATTCTTGGCATACGAGTAGAACCTCCAACCAAGATAACTTCGTCAATATCAGAAACAGTTAAACCTGCATCTTTTAATGCTTTAGCAACTGGCTCCATAGAACGTTTTACTAAAGAATCAGTTAATTTTTCAAATTGAGCTCTAGTTAATTTTTTAACTAAGTGTTTTGGTCCTGAAGCTGTAGCAGTTACGTAAGGTAAGTTGATTTCAGTTTCAGCAGAAGATGACAATTCAATTTTAGCTTTTTCAGCAGCTTCTTTAATACGTTGTAATGACATTGGGTCAAGACGTAAATCGATACCTTCTTCAGCTTTAAATTCGTCAGCTAACCAGTCAATAATTTCGTGGTCAAAATCATCTCCTCCAAGGTGAGTATCACCATTTGTAGACAATACTTCGAATACACCGTCTCCTAATTCAAGAACAGAGATATCAAAAGTACCTCCACCTAAATCGTAAACAGCAATTTTTTGATCAGTTCCTTTTTTATCTAATCCGTAAGCAAGTGCAGCTGCAGTTGGCTCATTGATGATACGCATAACTTTAAGACCAGCAATCTCTCCAGCTTCTTTCGTAGCTTGACGTTGTGCATCATTAAAGTAAGCAGGAACAGTAATAACCGCTTCAGTAACTGTTTGACCTAAATAGTCTTCAGCAGTTTTTTTCATTTTTTGAAGTGTCATAGCTGACAATTCTTGAGCAGAGTACAAACGACCATCAATGTCAACACGTGGTGTATTGTTATCTCCTTTTACAACTGAATAAGAAACTCTTTTTGCTTCATTTGTAGTTTCAGCAAAAGTGTGACCCATAAAACGTTTGATAGAAGCAATAGTCTTAGTTGGATTAGTTACTGCTTGTCTTTTAGCAGGATCTCCCACTTTAATCTCTCCACCTTCAACAAAAGCGATGATAGATGGTGTAGTTCTTTTTCCTTCTGCATTAGGAATAACAACTGCTTCATTACCTTCCATTACAGAAACACAAGAGTTTGTAGTACCTAAATCAATTCCGATTATTTTACCCATTTTTAATATATTTAATTTTTATTGTATACTCGATTTAATAACTCGAGATGCAATAGTCAATCTTTATGCCAAGATAAAGAAATACGAATAAATTGTCAGTTTATACTAAAATTGACCAAAAACAATATGACAACATGACATTTTAAAACCCTGACATCTCATTTCAATTGTCATTTTTTTATGTGCAAATCTGAATTTCGACTTTGTCTCAATAAAAAAACTAGTATCTTTAACAAAGAAAAAACAATTAAAACCGAGACACTACAATCTCAACCTAAGGCAGATAGACTGACATTATATAACCATAGAATACAAGATTGAACAATTTAATAATGTTTCATAAAAAAAGGAAATGATAAAAAACTTTCAACAACTTATTCTATTGGCTGTTGTATTATTTACGACACAAATCACATTTGCACAAACCAAATCAGATACTGTTAAGAAAATAAGATTTGCAGCCGTTCCACTTATTAATTACAACAGAACTCAAGGCTTTATAGCCGGTGCCATGGCACAAGCTTTTTATAGAGTAAATAAAAAAGATACCATATCGCCAAAATCAAGCACAATTGCAATGGGAATTTATACTCAGGAGAAAACTTGGATGGCAGGTGTTGGTGAAATTCTTTACTTAAAAGAAGATAAATGGCGTATTAAGGCATTTTTATTCAAAGGAAATATTAATTATCAATATTTTAATACTGAGGCTGATAACAATGCTGGTGAATATGAAGACTATAGTAATGACATTACAATGGCATTGACTCAAGTGCAATACAATGTTTGGAAAAGGTTTTACGCAGGACTCTATTTGGAGTACAATAATACCAAAACCTATTTTACTGCAAAGAACGATTCACTCGATGTAAAAAAACTAAATAACATTGGTTATGTAATCAGTCAGGACAATAGAGACAATGTACTTTTCCCTACCAAAGGTATTTTTATGAATTTCAAAAATCAGTTTTATCGTGATTGGGTAGGCAGCGACAGTGAATTTGTTAAATTCCAATTAAATTACACTCAATTTTTCGCCCTTAAAGAAGACAAAAGACATATATTATTAGGTCGTTTTTATTCAGAAATTGGGACTGGTGAAGTACCATTTCAAGGGCAGTCAGTTGTAGGTCGAGATGATTTAAGAGGATATTCACAAGGAAAATACAGAGGTAATCAGGTTTATGCTGTTCAATCCGAATACCGATGGATGTTTAATAAATCAAAATTCGGTGCTGTTGGATTTCTTGGTGTCGCGTCGGCAGTAAATAAATTTAGTGATGTTTTTAGTTCTCAATTATTACCTGGTATAGGTGCCGGAATACGGTACAAACTGATTCCTTCAATGCATGTTAATATTGGTTTTGATGCTGGTGTAGGAAGGGATGATTATAGCTTGACTTTTAGAATTGGAGAAACATTTGGAAGATAAAAACAATAATTAAAATTACTAGTCTGTGCGGACTTTCATACTTTCAACTTTTTCTACCAGAATTCAAATGCAATATTATGTAATCGAAAAATTGAAGCCAATTTTCTACTGAAAAACAGATATAGAGATATCATTAATCCAACAGACAGTTAACTAGATAGAGTACTGTTGCATAACGACATTTTAAATACTTTCAAATTTATTTTTTCTGCATCTTTTGTTTTTTATCAAATCACAAAACGAGATGTTCTTTATCTCAATAGTACCAATACTAATATATTCATTTTATTTTTAATAAAATTTTTAATTCTAATGACAATTGTATTATTTAAATCATTAAAAGTTACATAATTCACACTAAATAAGCAAATTACAAATATGTTAAAAAAAATATATTTACATTTGTTTATAACCTTTTAAATCAAAAACATCATGAAAAAAATAACATTATTATTTGTTTTTGCACTATCATTCAGTTTTGCAAATGTATTTGGACAGGCCCGACAAGAATTAAACTTTGGGCTTTTAGGTATTAATTATGAAATCCCTGTCCATAAAGATATTACCATTGCTCCCGGAATTGGAACCAATTTTGACCTTGATTGGTTAAACATAGGAGTTAAGGCCAACTATTATTTTGATAATGTATTTGAAATCACAGATCCCGCATGGGATGTTTATGGAGGTGCAAATCTTGGTTATTCAGTTTATATGGGCGATAATGATAACGATGAAAGTGACATTAACCTTGGTCTACAAGTTGGAGGACGTTGGTTCTGGAATGATAAATGGGGTGTATACGTAGAGATTGCCGGCGGAAATGTTTCTGGCCTGTCTCCTGCAATTGGACTAACGGTGAAGTTATAATACAATCATTTTGCTGATACAAATAAGCTCTGAGATAAATTTCAGAGCTTTTTTTTGTCTTTAAAAAAACAAAATAATTACTTCTAAAATAAATTTGACATATTATCGACACATTCCAAAACGATTATTTTATTAAATTTGAAATTAACTCTATAACTAAAAGGAATTTCAAAAAATCATTAAAACTTAAAATATGGCAGCTAATATTTCTAGAATAAAAATCAATGCATCAAAACAAAAAGTATGGGACACCTTGACCAAAGCCGAATTTGTGAAGCTATGGCAGTATGGAAGCAAATTACAAACCACTTGGGAAGTTGGAAGTTCTATACGATTTGTAACCGAATGGGAAGACAAAATATTTGAACAATGGGGAACCGTTTTAGAATTTACACCTACTGAAAAATTGCGATACTCTCTATTTGCACCCAGACCTGAACTAGAAGACAGACCTGAAAATTATTTTGAAATGATTTACACTTTGTCATCCGATAACGAACAGACACTTCTTGAAATAACACAAGAAGACAAGAGACCAAATGCAGTTCAGGAAAGTGAGCAAGGTGAAGAGAATCCAATTTTGCAAATGCTAAAACAAATTGCTGAAACCAATTAAAAAATACATCACAAAAAATTTCTACTTCGATTTCAAAACTCAATAGAATAAGGAACTGATCAGCAAAAAAGATGACAGACAAGAAAAATATATTTATAATTATAGGAAGTGCAAGCAATAATTCGGCAAACGAGAAACTTGTAAACAATTTTGCTACATTAACTGAAGACTACTTTAATTTAACCATTTTTAAAGACTTAAAAACACTTCCCCATTTTGACCCAGAGCTTTCAGCAGACAATCCTCCTAAAGAAATAGTTGAATTTAGAAAGAATATTGAAAATTCAGACGGAATCGTAATTTGTACTCCCGAATATGTTTTTAGTATTCCAAGCGGGCTGAAAAACGCAATTGAATGGTGTGTTTCTACAACAGTTTTCACAGACAAACCAATCGGACTTATAACTGCTTCTGCAAGTGGTCAAAAAGGCCACGAAGAATTACAATTGATTATGAAAACTGTCATGACAAAATTCATCAACGAAACAACATTATTAATTCAAGGAATAAAAGGAAAGATAAACGAGCAAGGTGATTTTATAGACGATAGAACAAAAAAAGAATTTACTAAATTTACGATTGCCTTCAAAAATTCAATAAACAAATAAAAGAAGTAATAACCTGAGCTCGATTATTAAAATAGATGTAGCTCCGATGGAGCTTAAAAAACACTGCCATTTTGAACTTCTATAAATCTATAAATAGTATGCTCTTATGGAGCTAAAGTTTCTTAACCAACATTGAATTTAGTCACAGAGTGACAGGATATTTATAGAAATAAATAACAGCTTATTATACCAGAGTTCCATAGGAGCGAAATATAAAAACATATTAATAATCGAGTTCAGATTAATAATTAAAACAATTCCAAATGGCTACAGAAATCATAACAACAACCCCAGACTCTGAAATTGTAAGCACTAGAATTGTAAACTTCTCAAGAGAATTAGTTTATAGAGCCTGGTCAGAACCAGACCATCTAAAAAAATGGTGGGGCCCAACAGGTTTCACAAACACTTTTAATGAATTTGATTTCCAAGTAGGTGGAAAATGGAGCTTCATTATGCATGGACCAGACAAAGGAAATTACGCTAATGAATGTGAATTTATCAAAATAGAGAAACCCTCATTAATTGCATGGAAACGTCATTCCAAACCACTATTTCAGATATTGACAACATTTGAACAAGTATCTGAAGAGAAAACAAAAATCGTTTTTAAAATGCTTTTTAGTTCAGTTGAAGAATGCAACAAACTAAAGCCTTTTGTGATTGACAAAAATGAAGAAAACTTCGATAAACTTGAAAATGAATTAAACATAATGCAAAAAGAAATCAAATAAAGACAATTACTTAACCATAATATAATTAGGATATTACATTTTGTTTAAGTAAGTTTGTGTATGACTTTTCCACTATTTTAATAATCAAATATACAATTGTTACCTTAAAATCACCCAAAATGAAGCAGTTTCAATTTTTAGTATTTATTATTATAATTAGTTTCAATTCTTGTAAACAACAAGACTCTAAACTTGAAAAAAAAACAACTTCTGCAAGCGCTTCTGATACTAATACTTTAAGTTGTGAAAAAACTCCATCTCGTTTTGCTACAAAAGTAGCTGCTCCAGAAGGCATGGTATGGATTCCTGGAAATGAATTTATGATGGGTACAGATGAAGAAGAAGCTTATGCTCCAGAAAAACCATCACATCCTGTTCGTGTTAATGGTTTTTTTATGGATGTAACTGAAGTAACAAACACACAATTCAAAAAATTTGTAGATGCTACAGGATATGTAACTATTGCCGAAAAAAAACCAGATTGGAACCAAATTAAAAAACAAGTGCCTCCTGGAACCCCAAAACCTACTGAGGCAGAACTAATTCCTGCATCTTTAGTATTTACTCCTCCGAACCATAAAGTAACGGAGGATGATATATTTCAATGGTGGTCATTTGTACCAGGAGCAGATTGGAAACATCCAGAAGGACCAAAAAGCAATATAACGGATCGTATGAATCATCCCGTAGTACAAATCGCTTATGATGATGCTCTAGCGTATTGCAAATGGGCTAAAAAAAGACTTCCAACAGAAGCTGAGTGGGAATTTGCTGCGCGAGGTGGATTAGCCCAAAAACGATATGCCTGGGGAGATCAGTTTAAGTGTGATGGAAAAATTATGGCAAACACATTCCAAGGTAAATTTCCTGAAGGAGGTATTGCTGAAGACGGATTTAAGACAACCTCTCCTGTAGAAAGTTTTCCTGCAAATGGATATGGTTTATATGATATGATCGGTAACGCTTGGGAATGGTGTGCTGATTGGTACGATGCTGACTATTATAAAAAAATAGATAAAAATAAAACTTTAGACAACCCTAAAGGACCTGAAAAATGGTATGACCCTTCTGAGCCTTATGCCATCAAACGAGTAACCAAAGGAGGCTCATTCCTTTGTACGGATAATTATTGTACAAACTTCCGTCCTGCGGCACGTAGAGGAACAGCTTATGATTCTGGAGCTTCACATATTGGTTTTCGATGTGTGCAAGACAAAAAATAGATCCAGAACACTTATCTATTTCAAAAACAAACATTCAAAATAAATAAAAGTAATTCTTGTAAGATAAATATTTTATATTTTTCTACAAGAGAAACATATAATTACTTATATTTGAATAAGTTATATTATTTTTTTTATTAAAAACACTTAAAAAATTAATAAAAATGAATACTCCGCTCCTATTTAACAATACTTCTTAAACTGTAGAAATTAATTATTCTACACCCCTACCCTAATTTTTACCGATAGATTTAACCTGCGTTTTTGTTACTAATTAATTTAATCAATTTAATTTTTTACCAATTATGAAAAAAACAAACTTCTTGACAGTATTGCTATTAGTGGTAGTACATACTATTTGCGCACAAAAAAAACCAAACATCCTGATTATTTGGGGTGATGATATTGGTACAACCAACATTAGTGCTTATAGCGATGGTGTCATGGGATACACAACTCCTAATATTGACCGTTTGGCTAATGAAGGTGAGCGATTTTTGCATTATTATGGTGAACAAAGTTGTACGGCTGGACGCGCTGCATTCCTAACTGGGCAACATGGTCTTCGTACAGGACTTACTAAAGTTGGTTTTCCTGGTGCCCCAATGGGTATGAGCCAATTAGACCCCTCCATTGGTGGAATTATGAAACAATTGGGTTATACAACTGGGCAATTTGGTAAAAATCACGTGGGTGACAGAAACGAAAGTTTACCAACTGTAAATGGTTTTGATGAATTCTTCGGCAATCTATATCACTTAAATGCTGAAGAAGAGCCTGAATTACCAGACTATCCTAAAGATCCTGAATATCTAAAAAAATACGGACCAAGAGGTGTCTTAAAATGTACAGCTACTAATACTGACGACGCAACTGTAACTGATGCACGTTTTGGAAAAGTAGGTAAACAAAAAATTGAAGATACAGGTGCTCTTACAAAAAAAAGAATGGAAACTATTGATGATGAAACGTCAGCAGCTGCTATCGACTTTATTAAAAGACAAAACTCGGCAGGCAAACCATTTTTCTGTTGGTTTAATGCTACACGTATGCACCTTCGTACACACGTACGCGCAGAACACAGAGGAAAATATACGCATGGTGATAGCGAATACATCGATGGTATGATCGAACACGATATTACTGTTGGCGATATATTAAAAGCCTTAGATGATTTAGGTATTGCTGATAATACGATAGTGGTATACTCTACAGACAACGGCCCACACATGAATACCTGGCCAGATGGTGCCATGACACCTTTTCGTTCAGAAAAAAATACAAACTGGGAAGGCGCTTATAGAGTTCCTTGCATCGTACGTTGGCCTGGTGTTATCAAACCAGGAACAGTAACTAATGAAATCATGAGTCACAACGATTGGATGCCTACTCTAGCGTCCATTGCTGGAGAGCCTGATTTGGTAAAAAAACTAATAACAGGATACACTGCAAACGGCAAAAATTACAAAGTACATTTGGATGGTTTTGATCAAAGTGATTTCCTTCGAGGCAAAACACCAAAAAGCGCCAGAGATAAATTCTTCTATACAGATGACGACGGACTTTTAGTAGGATTACGTGAAGGTGATTATAAATATGTTTTTGCAGAACAACGTTTAGGAGGTACATTAGGCGTTTGGGCAGAGCCATTTACCAAATTGCGTTTACAAAAGATATTCAATTTATTCCAAGATCCTTTTGAAAGAGCAGATATTACCTCAAACACCTTCTGGGATTGGCAAATGAACCACGTACAATTAATGTATGGAGCCATTCAGGATGTTGTAGTATTTGCAGAAACCTTCAAAGAATTTCCACCTCGCTCAATTCCACCAAGTTTCTCTGCTTATACTATTATGGAAGAAACCATAAAAGATATTAAAGCAAAACAGTATATCGAGAAAAACATTTTATCTAAAGAAAATGGACAACCCGAACCTGCTGCCGATAAAAAGAAAAAATAAACCACAATAAATAATAAAGGTTCGGATTGTATTATCAATCTGAACCTTTATACTTTTTCAGTAATTAACTTAATTTTTCACCGATTATGAAAAAAACAAACTTTTTGACAATATTGATGTTAGTGATAGTTCATACTATTACAGCACAAAAAAACCAAACATCCTCATTATAATGGGTGATGATATTGGATGGTTTAACACCAGTTGTTACAACCAGGGCATGATGGGATATATGACACCAAATATTGACCGAATCGCTAAAGAAGGAATGAAATTCAATACTTGGTATGCGCAACAAAGCTGTACCGCTGGTCGCGCAGCTTTTGTCACAGGACAATCACCTATTCGTACAGGACTCACCAAAGTAGGAATCCCGGGTTCTGATATTGGCCTAAGTGCGGAAGATCCTTCTATAGCAGAATTCCTAAAAGCACTTGGTTATTCTACAGGTCAGTTTGGCAAAAATCATTTGGGTGATTTGAACAAATTCCTGCCAACGGCTCATGGATTTGATGAGTTCTTCGGCAATCTCTATCACCTCAATGCCGAAGAAGAACCAGAAGATCCTGATTATCCTAAAGATCCAAAATACAAGGAGATGTTTGGTCCGCGTGGTGTAATGCATTCTTATGCCACAACCTCAAACGACGCTACTGTACAAGGAAAATTTGGCCCTATAGGAAAGCAAAAAATTGAAGATACTGGTGCGCTAACTATAAAGCGTATGGAAACTATAGATACTGAATTCACTACAGCTGCCATTGACTATATGGATAAGCAATCCAAATCAGGAAAACCTTTCTTCTGTTATTATAATTCTACAAGATGCCATATCAACACACATCTTAGCCCTGCTTACCAAGGAAAAACAGGTTTTGGACTAGAAGCAGATGCTATGACAGAACTTGACGACAATGTAGGCAAGCTCTTAAAAAAAATAGATGATCTTGGCATAGCCGACAATACCATTGTGATTTTTACAACAGATAATGGTGCTGAGATGATGACATGGCCCGATGGGGGAAGTACACCATTCCGTGGAGAAAAAGCCACCAACTGGGAAGGAGGCTATAGAGCTCCTACATTAATTCGTTGGCCTGGAGTAACCAAGCCCGGATCTATTTCTAATGACATCTTCGCTCATGAAGATGTTATTCCTACGCTTTGTGCTGCAGCTGGTCAGACTGACGTAGTTGAAAAATGTTTGAACGGATATACTATGAATGGTAAAACGTATAAAGTTCACCTCGATGGTTATAATATGTTGCCATTCCTAAAAGGAGATGTAAAAGAAGATCCACGTAAAGAATTTGTGTATTGGAGTGACGATGGCGACTTTTTTGCACTTCGCTACCAACGTTGGAAAATTTCATTCATTGAGCAATATCATGAGGGAATTGATATTTGGGCTAGAGATTACACAAAACTTAGGGTGCCAAGGATATACGACTTACTTGCAGATCCATTTGAACGAGGACCTTCTTCATTCGAATATACTGATTGGATGGTTCACCATGTTTACCTTACATACGGAGCGACAGCATACGTTGCAAATTGGATGGCTAGTTTCAAACAATTTCCTCCAAGACAAAAACCAGCAAGTTTCAACTTAGATGAAATAATGAGAAAAATGACTCCAACAACAAAAAATTAAGTAAATAAAAATTGCCTTGTTGATACACACGAAAAAACAACAATCTTAAAACAGTATAAGGTTTGGATTGTATCATCAATCTGAACCTTTATGCTTTTAACTAAAAAAGATAAAAAATTATGAACAGAAAGATATTTTATCCACTACTTGGCGTATTCCTATTTATATCCTGTAAAAAATCAGAAACTGTAACACCTACTACTGATAGCAAACCATCAGAAACTACTATCGTTGGAGATCCATTACCAAGTTGGAATGATGGAGCCTTAAAAAGTGATATTATCGCTTATATAGAAAAAGTAACCAAAGAAGGAAGTCCCGATTTTATTCCTGTTGAAAACAGAATTGCCACTTTTGATAATGATGGAACTCTTTGGGCTGAAAAGCCTTATGTACAGGAATTATTTGCTTTTTATCGTGTCAAAAAAATGGTAGAAGCCAATCCTGAATTAGCCAAAAAACAACCTTTTAAAGCAGTAGTCGAGAAAGACAAAACCTATTTTGAAAAAGGAGGCGAAAAAGCATTGATAGAACTTGTTGCAGCTACACATACTGGAACAACAGAAGATGCTTTTGAAGCGGATGCAAAAGATTTTGCTGCCATCACAAAATTCCCTGGCAAAAATGTTCCTTTAAAACAAATACGTTATCAACCACAATTGGAATTGCTTACTTATTTGAGAGCAAATGGTTTTAAAACCTTTATTGTTACTGGAGGTACAGTTGAATTAGTTCGTAGTATATCGTTAGATTTTTATGGAATTCCAAAAGATCAGGTAGTCGGAACTTCGTTCAAATACAAATTTGACGAAGCTAATCGTACCATCTTAAGAGAGCCAGCTTTAGATCATTTTAATGATAAAACGGCAAAACCAGTCGGAATACAATTACATATTGGGCAACGTCCAGTATTTGCCTGCGGTAATGAAGGCGGTGCAGGAGATATTGCCATGCTTGAATATTGCCAAAGCAATAAATATCCTTCATTTCAATTGTTAGTAAACCATAATGATTCTATTAGGGAATATAGCTATAAGGAAAAAGACAATGCTTCATTAAACGCCGCTGCCAAAAACAAATGGCATGTTGTGGATATGAAAAACGATTGGAAAACAGTTTTTTCAGATAAATAAAGTAGCGTTTTAATCAACTACAATTAGTAATTAACCCGTTGGGTGTAATTATTTGAAGTAAAAAATAGGGATTAGATATTGTTCAAGATACTAAAATTCAGCATCTTGATGTCGCTAAACAATACAATATCTATGTCAAATATAGTAAAAAATTATCTAAGAGTTTTAGAAGTTATAAGTTCGTTGAATTGTGAATTAGAATTCAAATCAGGTATCGGAAGAAAAGATAAAATGTCTGATTTAGAAGTTTTTGCATTGAGTTTAACCGCTGAATTTATGTCAATTGACAGCGAAAATTCACTTTTCAAGCAGCTAAATTCTAATGAAATTCCAAATCTAATAGAACGAAGTCAATTCAATAAAAGAAGGAGGAAATTGTTTTTATTTTCTGAAGAAATTAGAATTAAACTAGCATCTTATTTTCTTGATTTTGAAGATTATTTTATTGTGGATAGCATGCCATTAGAAATCTGTAAATTTTCTCGTCATAACCGAATCAAAATCTGTAAAAATGAATTTGAAACTGCACCTACAAAAGGATTTTGTGCTTCTCAAAACAGCTGGTTTTATGGTTATAAACTTCATGGAGTTTGTTCAGTTACTGGAGTTTTTCATTCATTAGATATTACAAAAGCAGAAGTTCATGATGTAAATTTTTTAAAAAACATAAAACAACAAATGTCTGATTGTGTGATTCTTGGGGATAGAGGATATCTGTCAGAAACGATTCAATTGGATTTATTTCAAACAGTAAATATCAAATTGGAAACACCAAAACGAATTAATCAAAAAAATTATAAACCACAACCGTATATTTTTAGAAAATCAAGAAAAAGAATCGAAACATTATTTTCTCAATTATGCGACCAATTTTTAATCAGAAGAAATTATGCAAAAACTTTTGAAGGATTTAAAACTAGAATATTGGCAAAAATAGCATCATTAACATTAATACAATATGTCAATAAATTTATATTTGACAGACCAATAAATAATATTAAAAATCAAATAATTTAATTGCACCCAACGGGTTCACATTAATTTATAAATACAGCACAAACTCAATATTTCAAAAGCTTTACCTCCCCTTCATTACTAATTCCTTCCGCTCAAAACTACGACCTCTTTTTCTATTAACAAAAAATTAACTCATACATTTGTATATACAAATATAAATAGCGTTACATTTGTATCAACAAATAAAGATTATATCACCATGAAGATTGAAGATGAATTAAAAAGCACGGTTGAATATAGCAAATCAAAACAAATCGTTTTGAATATAATGTACACTGTAAACGTAATTACAGAACGCTTTAATGATATTATAAAACAGTATGATATCTCAAGTGAACAATTTAATGTATTACGAATATTAAGAGGACAAAAAGGATGCCCTGCTAATATGTGCATTATACAAGAACGAATGTTAGCCAAAACAAGTAATACAACGCGATTAGTTGATAAATTATTATTGAAAGATTTGGTAACACGCAATGTTTGTCCAGACAACCGAAGAAAAATTGAAGTTTTAATTACCCAAAAAGGGTTGGATTTATTAACAGAACTAGATCCTAAAGTACAAGAACACGAAGAGTTTTTTGCTAAAAACTTAAACAACGAAGAGTTAGAACAACTAAATATACTATTAGAAAAATACAGAACCAAACAATTATAATTATGAGCAATTTTTTAAACAATCAAAATTGGAGATACGCAACAAAGAAATTTGATGCCACTAAAAAAGTTTCAGCTGAAGACTTAAATACATTAAAAGAAGCTATTCGTTTGAGTTCTTCTTCATACGGATTACAGCCTTATAAAGTAATCATCGTTGAAAACCCAGAATTAAGAGCACAATTACAGCCTGCAGCTTGGGGACAATCACAAATAGTAGAAGCTTCACATCTATTCATTTTTGCTAATGATACAAATATTGGAGACGACGCTATCGATGAATTTTTGAATGCAATCAGTGTTGAAAGAGAGACTCCGCTAGAATCATTGGCAGGATATGGTGATTTTATGAAATCTAAAATCTCAACATTAGAACCAGCTCTTAAAAACATTTGGACAGCAAAACAAACGTATTTAGCTTTAGGGAACTTACTAAATGCAGCAGCAGAATTAAAAATTGACGTAACACCGATGGAAGGTTTTGTGCCTGCTCAAGTAAACGAAATATTAGGTTTAGACAAACTAAATCTTAATGCTTCTCTTATTGCAACTGTTGGATACCGTCATGAAGATGATACAACTCAGTTTTACAAAAAAGTAAGAAAATCACAAGAAGACTTATTTATCACTTTATAATAATAATTACTAATTCGCATTAAATACACTTAAAACAATCAAACATGAAAAATTTAAAAACAATTGCATTAGCATTCGTAGTAGCATTGTCTACATTAACAGTAACTGCTCAAACTAAAAAAGTAGATGTTACAAAAAGCAGTATCAAATGGTTAGCTAAAAAAGTAACAGGAGAGCATTCAGGAACTGTAGCTCTTAAAAGCGGAACTTTAGTATTCAAAAAGAAAGCATTATCAGGAGGGTCTTTTACTGTTGATATGACTTCATTAACAGCTACAGATCTTACAGGTGAATACTTAGGAAAATTAAACGGTCACTTGAAATCAGAAGATTTCTTTGGAACTGAAAAATTCCCAACTTCAACTTTAGTTTTCAAAACTATCGCTTCAAAAGGAAATGATGTTTATACTGTTACATCTGATTTGACTATCAAAGGAATTACTAAACCAGTTACTTTCGATATCACAGTAAAAGGAAATACTGCTACTACTACTTTCAATGTAGATCGTACTAAATATGATATTAAATACAACTCTAAATCATTCTTCGACAGCATTGGAGACAAAGCTATCTATGACGAATTTGAACTTACAGTGAATTTACAATTTTAATTTTAGAATTTAATATTGGAGAGTACCCTCAGCATTTTTGCTGGGGGTATTTTTTTTACACTAAAACCAACATCAGATAACTGTCTTTAAACGAGATACCATTTACAGCCTGACCCTTGTAGGCATGCCCAAAAACTAATTCAAATACAACATTATAGGCTACATATATATACAATACCCCAAGCCCATTATTTATTTTAGAAGAAAAGCAAAGGGAATTACAAGAGTAATTGGACTAAAAAAACATATTACTTCTTTGTTAGTATCTACTCCTCCTTAACTTAAAAATGACTAATCGATAACACTAAGAAAATATCCCTAAAACATTGTAATGGTAATTTTGAAAACAAAACTAAAACATCAAAAAACTCACAACCATTAGTGCTATGAAAGCAAAACTACTCGTAATCATTATCATTTTATTTTCGATTATCCCTTTAAATGCGCAACAAATAAAAGGAATTACTAGCGATACCAATTGGTTTGGTAATTGGACCAATTTTACACCAGCTACTACTATTTACAAAGAAGCTACCCAAATTTTAACAGGTACTATAGACAAAGACCTAAAATTGACAAAAAACAGTACTTACAAACTAATTGGAACTGTTTATGTGACCAACAAAGCTGTTTTAACAATAGAACCAGGAACAGTAATTAGAGGAGATAAAGAGTCATGCGGGACACTTGTAATTACAAAAGGTTGTAAAATCATAGCTGAAGGTACTGTAACAGAACCTATTGTTTTTACGACTAACAGCTCTAATTTAATGAGAAAACCAGGTGATTGGGGAGGAATTATTATTCTTGGCGAAGCTCCTATCAATAAAGTTGGAGGTGTTAGTTTTTTAGATTTCAATCTTGATCCAACTGTTAGTTATTACGGAGGACAAGACTCAAACAGTAATTCAGGGATTTTAAAATATGTACGTATTGAATATTCAGGACACAAAATCAATGCTCTTAAGGAACTGAACGGATTATCACTGGGAGGTGTTGGAAACGGAACTAAGTTTGATTTCATCCAGATTAGTTTTTCAAATGATGATTCATTTGAATCCTATGGAGGCGATGTCAACTTTAATCACTTAATATCCTATAGAGCAACCGATGATGATTTTGATTTCACTCAAGGTGTTCAATGTACGATCTCTAATAGTATTGCTATTCGTAATCCTTATTCTTCGGACATATCTGGTTCACGTTGTTTTGAAATTGATTCATTTGATAAAATTGAAAATGCAGATGTTACTAAAAAACTAACCAAAATTACAGCCAACAATATGACGCTGATCAATACTGAAGATAACAATCAAGGTTTAGTTAGAGAAGCAGTTTATATTAAAGAAAAAAGCTATTTCAATATTAACAACAGCATAATTGATGGTTTTACCTGCTGTGTTTTACTCGAAAATAAAATAGGAGCTTTCCCCTCTAATTTGGCAAAAATCAATATCCAAGGAATACAAGTTAACCGATGTGGCGGAGTAGTTTTAAGCGAAAGTCCAAACTACAATGCAGAGTTAAGCAACTGGTATAATAGTGACACTTTCTCATTGGAACTAACAAAGCAAACTAATAATGAGTTATTTATTCAATCAGATGTTAAAGATTCACCCGATTTTAGAACTAAAAATACAAATTCAATAGTGAGCAAATAATAAAATTTTAACCTTCAAAAGTTCAAAAGCCTGATATTCTATCGGGCTTTTTTGGCTTCCTAATAAATCCATAAATCAAACTTTAAAGATAAATTCTAACATTTTATAATATTAAAAATACAGCTACAAAATAATAGACTGAAAATAAACAAATTACAAAATTTTAATTTAACTTTATAGTGATTTCAAATCTACTAACTGTTATTCAATCGATTTCGTGTTTTTTCTCAAAATGAAACAAACCTACATTTTATTTACCTTTTATAAACTTAATTTAGAGAAATATGAGAAACTTAAAATCACTTAGCATTGTTTTACTCGTTCTTTTTTCCTTTTTCAAAGGGAATGCACAAACGTCTAAAATTGATGTTTCAAAGAGTAGCATCCACTGGATAGGAAAAAAGATAACAGGCGAACATGAAGGAAGTATTAAATTTAAAGATGGTAATCTTGTTTTCAAAGACAAAAAAGTAGCAGGAGGAAGTTTCACTGTAGACATGACTACCTTATCTAATGATGACCAAACAGGCACTTCCAAACAAAAACTAGAAGGCCATTTAAAATCAGAAGATTTTTTTAGTACTGCAAGTTATACAACTTCTACTTTAGTATTTAAAAGTATTGCTAGTAAAGGAAACAACACTTATCTCATCACTGGAGACTTGACTATAAAAGGAATTTCAAATTCCATACAGTTTGATTTGGTTGTAGTTGGAAAAAACAAAGCTACAGCTTCTTTAACAATCAATAGAACCAAATATGATATTAAGTATGGTTCTGGTAGTTATTTTGATGATTTGGGAGATAAAACAATTTATGATGATTTTGAACTAAATGTAGTTTTAGTGTATTAAACGCCATAATTTAACAAAAATTAAAAAAAAATATCTTTTTTTTTAATTCAATATCTTTGTCAAAACAAATATCATTTATATATTTGCATTCAACAGAAAAACAATATGATAACAATAACAAACAATACTTGGTGGTGGAATAATTTACGTCAGTCGTCGTGAACTAAGCTCCTATAGTATAATTTGAAACTATAAATATAAAAGGCTTGTCATCACGACAAGCCTTTTTTTTATTTCAAAAATGCAATAAAACATAAACAAAAAATCATTCTATCAAAGTAATATAAAGTATGGAAACCTATAAACTACAAACCAAATACAAACAAATACTAGCCGACACAATAACACCGGTGAGTATTTATTTCAAAATCAGAGATAAATTCCCTAATAGTTTATTACTGGAAAGTAGCGATTATCATGGAAACGATAACAGTTTTTCCTATGTGTGCTGTAATCCGATTGCTTCTATAAAAATCGAAAACGAAACCATCTATAAAACATATCCTGATGGAGTTTCTGAAACAATTGCTATTGATTCCAATACCAATATTCCAAAAATCATTGAAGATTTCTCCAGACAATTTCAATCAGATAAAAACAATTTTAAGTTTATCAATAATGGTTTGTTTGGTTACATTTCTTATGATGCCGTTCGTTATTTTGAAAAAGTAACTATTGCTAAAAAAGAAAACAGTAATTCGATTCCAGATGTGTATTATGCGGTGTACCAAAACATCATCGCTATCAATCATTTCAAAAATGAAGCTTATATTTTCTGTCATAGTCTTGATGGAAAAAACAACATTTCAGAGATTGAGCAACTTTTACAGTCCAGAAATATCGCTTCGTATAAATTTAGCAAAGAAGGTGAAGGTTTTTCAAATCTAACAGACGAAGAATTTAAGCAAAATGTAGCTTTGGCTAAAAAGCATTGTTTCCGTGGTGATGTGTTTCAATTGGTTTTATCCAGAAGATTTACTCAAGGATTTAAAGGTGATGAATTCAATGTTTATAGAGCTTTAAGAAGCATCAACCCATCCCCTTACCTATTCTTCTTTGATTATGGTGATTTCAAAATTTTTGGTTCTTCACCAGAAGCTCAAATTATTGTCAAAAACCGTAAAGCTGAAATTCACCCAATTGCAGGAACTTTTAAAAGAACTGGTGATGATGAAAAAGATGCTGTTCTTGCCAAAAAATTATCTGAAGACAAAAAAGAAAATAGCGAACATGTGATGTTGGTTGATTTGGCTCGAAATGATTTAAGCAGAAACGGACATGATGTAAATGTTGAAAAGTACAGAGAAGTTCAGTTTTTCTCCCATGTTATCCATCTGGTTTCGAAAGTAACTGGTCATTTACACGAAAAAGCAACAACTATGCAAGTAGTTGCTGATACTTTTCCAGCTGGAACTTTGAGCGGAGCTCCAAAACACAGAGCGATGCAATTGATAGAAGATTACGAAAAAACAAATCGTAATTTTTATGGTGGTGCTATTGGTTTTATGGATTTTGAAGGTAATTTTAATCACGCTATTATGATTCGAACTTTCCTGAGTAAAAATCACCAATTACATTCACAGGCTGGAGCTGGAATAGTTGCAAGTTCTGATGAAGAAAACGAAATGCAGGAAGTATATAATAAACTAAGAGCATTAAATACTGCTTTAGATTTAGCTGAAACAATTTAACACTAAAGAAAATGGGACAAATTAAGATTTTTGGAATAAAAAATGAATTGCACCAAATTAGAGAAACCGTTTCGACGATAATTCAAGAATGCATGTTTGAAGCTTTTGAGTATCCAAAAGAAAAAAAAGCACATCGATTTATTTATATAGAAGAAGATAGCTTTTATTATTTTGAAGGGAGAACAACAAAACATACAATCATTGAAATCAACGCTTTTGAAGGCAGAAGTATTGAAGCTAAAAAGAAACTATATCAATTTTTATTTGAAAAATTTGAAAATCAGTTACAAATAACTCCTATGGATCTTGAAATAACCATTTTTGAAACTCCAAAACACAATTGGGGAATCAGAGGAAAAAGCGGAGATGAACTATCTTTAAATTATAAAGTAAATATTTAAAAAAAATGAATCTAAAAAAAATAATATCCGTTTTAATTTTAATAATTGCAATTTCAGCTTGTAATTCAAATAAAGAACAAAATGCTATAGAAGGAACTTGGCGATTGGTTTCGGCAACAGCAACTCAAAAAGATTCTACTTTTTCAACTTTTAATCCAAAAACCAAAATGATTAAAATTCTAAATGATTCGCATTTTGCTTTTTTTAATCATGATTTAAATAACGGAAAAGACAGTTCAGCAGTATTTTTTGGAGGAGGCGGAAAGTATACTCTAAAAGATAGCGTTTACACAGAAAGCTTAGAATATTTTAATAATCGTGCTTGGGAAAACAATACATTTGAGTTTGTAGTGAAAATCAAAAACGATACACTTATTCAAAAAGGAGTTGAAAAAGTAGAAAAATTAGGAGTAGACAGAATTATTATCGAAAAATACGTTCGAGAAAAAAATTAAAAAAGCATCATGAAAAAAATATTAGTTATAGACAATTACGATAGTTTCACTTATAATTTGGTACACTATCTGGAAGATTTAAATTGCGAAGTAACCGTTTATAGAAACGACGAATTTGATATTGACGAAATCTCAGTTTTCGATAAAATTTTACTTTCGCCTGGACCTGGAATACCAGATGAGGCTGGATTATTGAAAGCAGTAATTTCAAAATACGCACCAACCAAAAGTATTTTCGGAGTGTGTCTTGGTCAACAGGCTATTGGAGAAGTTTTTGGAGGGACGCTTTCAAATTTGGATAAAGTATATCATGGTGTAGCTACAATGGTAAAAACCGTAGTAGATGACGAGTTGTTATTCGAAGGATTAGGAAACGAATTTGAAGTTGGCCGTTACCATTCCTGGGTAGTTGATACTAACTTACCAGATGTTTTGGAAGCCACTTCTTTTGACGAAAACGGTCAGGTTATGTCTTTGAGACATAAAACATACGATGTAAGAGGTGTTCAATTTCATCCGGAAAGTGTTTTGACACCTAATGGAAAAAAGATGTTAGAAAATTGGGTAAATTCGTAGAGACGTTGCAATGCAACGTCTGTACATTGTATTAAAAACAATGAAAGCAACCAAAATCTATCTTGTCTTTATTTGTGTATCTATTTTAGGTTTAATTTCCTGTGACCAAAAGAAAGAGCAAAAAATAGAATCAGTAATTATTGTCCAACCCAAAATTATTTTGGATTTATTGGATTTACAAAAGAAAAACAAATTAGGAAAAGACACTTTGGTAACTGTTAACAATGATCCTGTTTATCATAAAACAAAAAAATATCAAGCTGTAAACGCAGTGAACATTATAAAAAGGGAAATTGATTTATCTAAAATAGATGTCAAAAATACAGTAATTATTTTCGAATGTATTGATGGATACAAACCTGAAATGCCTCTTGAATTATTTTTACAAGCCAAACCATATCTGGCGTTTAAAGATGCCGATGCGCCAAAAGATTCTAATTGGGAAAGGATTATCAAAAATGGAAACGAGATGAATGCTGATCCTTTTTATTTGGTTTACACATCATCGATTGCAACAACTAATCAAGAATACAAATGGCCGTATAATGTGATTAAGTTTCAATTGGTATCAAAAAATATTAACAATGCTTTGGAGCCAAAAAACGATGAAAAAGCAACAAAAGGTTTTGTATTATATCAAAAATATTGCATTACCTGTCATGCCATAAACGGAATTGGAGGAGAAATGGGACCTGAATTAAATTATCCCAAAAACGTTACTGAGTATTGGAAAGAAACTGAATTGGTCGATTATATTGTAAATCCAGCATCTTTTAGACATAAAGTAAAAATGCCAACATTAGGAATTACAAAACAACAATCACAAGAAATTGTTGATTATTTGAAATACATGTCAGAACATAAAAAGAAAATATAACTCGAGATGAATATTATTATTTCCGAAACTAAAGACATCAATATTGATGATATATTAATCCTTTACAAAGCTAATAATTGGAGTTCCGCAGAAAAACCAACTCAATTATACAATGGTTTACTAAATTCTGAAACACTAATTACGGCTTGGAAAAATAAAAAACTGATTGGACTTGGAAATGCAATTTCAGATGGTCATTTAACTGTTTATTATCCTCATTTATTAGTACTACCAGAATATCAAGGAAAAGGAATTGGGAAAATGATTTTAGATAAAATGCAAGAGAAATATCGTGACTTTCACATGCAAATGCTAACAGCTGATGGAAAATCAGTTGATTTTTATAAAAAAAATGGTTTTGAGCGAGCAGGAAACACAGAACCAATGTGGATTTATCAAGGAAATGAACATTAAATAAGCAGGCAGTTTTCAGTATTTAGTTAGCAGTCAAAATTTGTAGATAAAAAAAACTTAGAATCTTAGACACTTAGAGTCTTAGCAACTTTTAAAAAAATGAAAAATATATTAAACAGATTAATCAATCACGAAATACTTTCTAAGGAAGAAGCCAAAAATGTATTGGTAAATATCTCTAGCGGGAACTATAATCCGAGCCAGATTTCGGCATTTTTAACCGTATATATGATGCGAAGCATTAGTATTGAAGAATTGGCGGGATTTAGAGAGGCCCTTTTAGAATTATGTATTCGAATGGATTTATCAAATTACAATACTATCGATTTGTGCGGTACAGGTGGTGACGGAAAAGACACTTTTAATATTTCGACTTTAGCGTCTTTTGTTGCAGCAGGAGCAGGAATAAAAGTAGCTAAACACGGTAATTACGGAGTTTCATCGATTTCGGGTTCTAGCAACGTGATGGAAAAACTAGGCATTAAATTCAGTAATGATAATAATTTCATAGAGAAATGTATTGATCAGGCTGGAATTGCAATTTTACATGCGCCATTGTTTCACCCTGCTATGAAAAATGTGGGACCAATTCGAAAAGAATTAGGAGTAAAAACCTTTTTCAATATGTTGGGACCTATGGTTAATCCATCGTTTCCACAAAACCAATTGGTAGGGGTTTTCAATCTTGAGTTGGCTAGAATGTATGGCTATTTATATCAAAACACCCCTGTCAATTTTACAATTTTGCATTCTCTTGATGGTTATGATGAAGTATCTTTGACTTGTCCTACTAAAATTATTACAAGCACCAAAGAAGGAATGCTAAATCCTTCTGATTTTGGTGTTCGACAATTGTTACAAAGTGAAATTGAAGGAGGGAAAACCATTGATGAATCGGCAGAGATGTTTTTAAATATCATTTCTGGAAAAGGAAATGAAGCTCAAAATAATGTGGTTTGTGCCAATGCAGCAATGGCAATTGCAACCGTTAACGGAAGTTCAATTTCAGAAAGTTTTGAATTAGCCAAAGAGAGTTTATTTTCTGGAAAAGGATTAAAAGCATTGAATAAATTACAAGAATTTAGTAAAATATAAGTCATGGCTTTTGAATTAGAAAATGTAGTTCCTTGGGGACGAACTTTAGAAGAATATATCCAAATTTTCAAATTGACAGATTCTGATTTAAAACTAAAAATTATCAGTTTCGGAGATGGTCCGGCAAGTTTCAATTCAGAAATGACAAAACTTGATAAAACGGTAATTTCATTAGATCCTATTTATCAATTTACAAAAAGTGAATTAAAACAAAGGATTAATGAAACTAAAGAAACTGTTATTGAACAAATGAAAGCCAATCAAGAAAATTTCATTTGGAAAAATATTAAAAATGTTGAAGAATTAGAACTAATTCGGATGCGGGCAATGAGTAACTTTATTCAAGATTTTGACTTAGGGAAAAATCAAGAAAGATATATTTATCATGAGTTACCTAATAGAACAACATATAATAATTTAGAATTTGACTTGGGTTTAAGCTCTCATTTCTTGATTCTATATTCACAACTTGGATTAGATTTTCACATAAAGGCAATTACCGAAATGCTTCGGATATGCAAAGAAATTAGAATATTTCCGATATTGAATTTAAACGCACTAAAATCGGAAGTTTTAGATGACATCATTACTCATTTTAATACTGATTTCATTGTGAATATTGAATCTTCTGACTATGAGTTTCAAAAAGGTGGAAACAAAATGCTGGTAATTAAAAGAAATAAAAAAATAGTTTAAAGTTTAAGGCTTAAAGTTGTTGTATAAGACGATTCAGAATAATGAACAACTTTAAACTTTAAACAAAGAAAACTTTAAACAAATACAAAATGAACATATTAGATAAAATAATCGTTGACAAAAAAAGAGAAGTCATTCTCAAGAAATCCATCATTCCAGTTTCACAATTAGAAGCTTCTGTTTTCTTTGGTAAAAAGACAATTTCATTAAGTCAAAATTTAAGAAACAGTAATTCTGGAATCATTGCCGAGCACAAACGTCGTTCGCCATCAAAAGCAGTAATCAATCATGGTTTTACCGTAGAAGAAGTAGTAAAAGGATATGAAGACGCAGGTGCTTGCGGAATTTCTGTTCTAACGGATGGAAAGTATTTTGGAGGTTCTTTGGATGATTTATTATTAGCAAGAGCTTCAGTAAACATTCCCCTTTTACGTAAAGAATTTATTGTAGATGAATATCAAATCCTAGAAGCCAAAGCACACGGGGCTGATTTAATTTTATTAATTGCAGCGGTTTTAACCCGTGAGGAAATCAAATCCTTATCGGAGTTTGCCAAAGGTTTAGGATTAGAAGTTTTATTAGAAGTTCATAATCAAGAAGAATTAGAAAAATCAATCATGCCGACATTAGATATGATTGGCGTAAATAACAGAAACCTAAAAACATTTGAAGTTAGTTTGGACTTCAGTAAACAATTGGCTGACCAAATTCCAAATGATTTTGTAAAAGTTTCCGAAAGCGGTATCAGTACAATTGAAGCAATTAACGAACTAAAACCATACGGATACAAAGGTTTCTTGATTGGAGAAAATTTCATGAAAACTGATAATGCAGGTAAAGCCGCTACTGATTTTATTAATCAGCTATAAGCCTTGAGCAATGGGCAATCAGCCCGAAGCTCAAAGCTCAAAGCTCAAAGCAAATAAAAATGAAACTCAAAATCTGCGGAATGAAATATCCCGACAATATACTCGAAGTAGGTTCGCTCCTGCCCGATTATATGGGCTTTATATTCTGGGAAAAATCGGCTCGTTATTTTGATGGAACAATGCCAGAATTACCTAAATCAATTAAAAAAACTGGTGTTTTTGTTAACGAAAGTATTCCTGTAATTTTGAAAAAAACAGAGAAATATAATTTACAAGCCATACAATTACACGGTCATGAATCGCCTGAATTTTGTTCAGAATTAAAAACTAAATTAGTAGCTTCAATTGAAATCATCAAAGTTTTTTCGGCTGACGAGAATTTTGACTTTAGCGTTTTAAAACCGTTCGAAGCCGTTTGCGATTATTTTCTTTTTGACACCAAAGGAAAATTACCCGGAGGAAACGGAACAACATTTGATTGGCAAATATTGAAAAATTATTCATCCACAAAACCTTTCTTCCTTAGTGGCGGAATTGGAATCGAGGAATTGGATGCTGTAACCGAAATTTTGAAAACCAATTTACCCATTTATGCAATTGATATAAATAGTAAATTTGAAATTGAACCAGGATTAAAAAATATAGAATTATGTACGGACGCGATTAATCGCATCACTACTATAAATAAATAAAAAATAAAAAAATGCAATACAACGTTAACGAAAAAGGCTATTATGGTGAATTTGGTGGAGCCTACATTCCCGAAATGTTATATCCAAATGTAGAAGAATTACGCCAGAAATATTTAGAAATCACAGCTGAGCCAAGCTTTAAAGCAGAGTTTGACCAACTGCTGAAAGATTACGTAGGACGTCCTAGCCCACTATACTTTGCTAAAAGACTTTCAGAAAAATACAATACCAAAATCTATCTCAAAAGAGAAGACTTAAATCATACAGGTGCACACAAAGTCAACAACACCATTGGACAAATATTAGTTGCAAAACGTTTAGGCAAAAAACGAATTATTGCCGAAACTGGCGCAGGTCAGCACGGAGTAGCAACAGCAACGGTTTGTGCCTTAATGGGCATGGATTGCATCGTGTACATGGGCGAAATCGACATTGCACGCCAAGCACCAAACGTTGCCCGCATGAAAATGCTTGGAGCAGAAGTCCGTCCGGCACTTTCCGGTTCACGAACGCTAAAAGATGCAACAAATGAGGCCATCCGCGATTGGATCAACAACCCTGTAGACACACATTATATTATCGGATCTGCCATCGGACCACATCCTTATCCAGATATGGTAACCCGTTTTCAAAGCATTATTTCCGAAGAAATCAAATGGCAGTTAAAAGAGAAAGAAGGACGCGAAAACCCAGATTATGTAGTAGCTTGTATTGGTGGAGGTAGTAACGCTGCAGGAACATATTATCATTTTTTGCACGAGCCAGAAGTTGGAATCATTGCTGTCGAAGCTGCTGGAAAAGGTGTAAACAGCGGTCATAGTGCAGCTACAAGTAAATTAGGAAAAGTGGGCGTTATTCATGGTTGCAAAACCCTATTGATGCAGACTCCCGATGGTCAAATCACTGAGCCTTACTCAATTTCAGCAGGTCTTGATTACCCTGGAGTTGGTCCTATGCACGCCCATTTGGCACAAACAGGCCGTGGCGAATTCTTTTCAGTAACCGATGACGAAGCGATGAATGCTGGTCTGCAGCTTACAAAATTAGAAGGTATAATTCCTGCGATTGAAAGTGCGCATGCTTTTGCAGTTTTAGATCAGAAAAAATTCAAACCAACTGATATTGTGGTGATCAGCCTTTCAGGGCGTGGTGACAAAGATTTAGACAATTATATCGATTATTTCAAATTGTAATATAATAATTTGGGCGTTCCCCAAGGGTCGGGCTGTACGTTCCCGCTTTTTTTGAGACGAAAAAAAATCGCCTCAAAAAAGAGCTCCACTGCCATCCCTAACGCACATTCGAGATATATAAAATTTAGTGTAAAACATTTTCAAAAATTGAATTCTATGCAAAAATTATTCGCTTACGGTACCTTACAACATGAGGATGTACAACAAGATCTTTTTGGTCGTATTCTTGAAGGAACCCCAGAAACATTAGTAGGTTATGAACTAAACGAAATTCAGATTGAAGAAGAATTTGGAATCGTGCATTACCCTATTATTAAAGAAACCGAAAACTCAAATGACACCATTAATGGAACCTTGTACGAAGTAACGCAAAGTGAACTTCGTCAAACGGATCTCTATGAAGGATTACATTACAAACGTGTAGAAGTACATTTGCAATCTAATCAAAATGCGTGGGCGTATAGTGCTGCAATCTAAATTAGAAAATAAAAATAAAATATTAGGTACTGATATCGAAATATCGCACATCCAATATCTAAAATCAGAAATTAAAATGAACAGAATAAGTCAAAAATTACAAGAAGACAAAAAGATACTTTCCATATACTTTTCAGCTGGATATCCCAACTTGAATGATACCGTACAAATCATCCAAGACTTAGAAAAAAATGGTATCGACATGATCGAAATAGGATTACCATTTAGCGATCCATTGGCAGATGGACCAACTATTCAAGCCAGTTCAACAACGGCTTTACATAACGGAATGACCACTCAAATTTTATTTGATCAGCTAAAAGACATTCGCAAAAGCGTAAAGATTCCACTTGTTATTATGGGATATTTCAACCCAATGCTGCAATATGGTGTGGAAAATTTCTGCAAAAAATGCGCAGAAATTGGTATTGATGGTTTAATAATTCCTGATCTTCCCGTAGATGTTTATGCCGACGAATATAAAGCTACTTTCGATAGATATGGGTTAATCAATGTGTTCCTGATTACACCACAAACTTCAGATGAGCGTATTCGTTTTATCGACAGCGTTTCCAGCGGATTTATTTATATGGTAAGTTCTGCAAGTGTTACTGGTTCGCAATCTGGTTTTGGAAGTACTCAGTCAACTTACTTTGAACGCATTGCCAAAATGAATCTAAAAAACCCTCAAGTAATTGGCTTCGGAATCAACAATGCCGAAACTTTCAACCAAGCCACACAATATGCGAAAGGAGCTATTATAGGAAGTGCATTTATCAAGCATTTATCAGAAGAAGGAACAGGTAAAATTAGCGAGTTTGTAAAAGCAATTCGATAATTTACATCTTTATATAAAACTAAAAATGGTACTTAAATAAATTTTAAGTACCTTTTTTATATTTTAGCTTAAAAATCAGTCTGACGTTTATTAAGCATAAATACTAGTTAGCTGCAACTTCAACTTGAAAAAACATTATGGAAAAATATTTGCGCCAATTAATTTCAATAGAATTTGAAGATAAAAAGGAAATTTTCACTGGATTTCTTATTGACTGGACCGAAGACTGGATATTATTAAAAAATAATCCTTTTGATTTTATAATTGATGGATACACTATTTTAAAAAATAAAAATTTAAAATCAATTATTCAAGAAGAAGATCATGAATTTACAGAAAAAGTTATTAAACTTAAAGGTTTAAAAACAAGTGCAGAAGAAATTATTCCGCTTAAAGATGTATACACAATTATTAATTTTCTTGATAAAAAACATGAGGTTTTTCAGATTGCAAAAAAATCTGACAAAGCTGTTTATCTAGGTAAACTCATCGAACTAAATGAAGATGAATTAATCATTGATTTTTTAGGAACGGAAGGAAAATTTGATGGCGAAATGAGTTTCAAACTTAATAAAATAAGGGCTATAGAGTTTGATACAGATTATATCAATTCTTTGAAACTAATTATCGAAGACGAAAAGAAAAAGTAAAAGATTTCTTAATCTGTTAAGTCAGGTTAAAGGTCATATCCAAATCCAATTTATTGAAAAAAAATCCCTTCAATCAAAGGGATTTTTTATTTAAAATCGATTTACAAAAATCTATTTTGGTTACTTTGCTAAACTTAATTTAAATTATATAAATATCCTTTAAAGTTGTATAATAGGTTATCTTATTTACGGAATTAACTTTAGTTATTGAAATAAAAATTCAGTAAACAAAAAAGTTAATCAAAATGAAAAGTAAAAAACAAAATCAAAATAGCGTATTCGAAAAATTTGCTTCAAAGGTCTCAAAAGCAACAGGGAGTACAACAGCATTTATAACAGCATTTTTAATTGTTCTCGTTTGGGCCATATCAGGACCTTTTTTTGATTATTCGGAAACCTGGCAATTAGTTATTAACACAGGAACGACGATCATAACTTTTTTGATGGTTTTTTTAATTCAGAAAGCTCAAAATAAAGATTCACTTGCTATTCAATTGAAATTAAATGAATTGGTTGCTTCCAATGAATATTCCAGTAATAGTCTGGTTGATATTGAAAGTATGACTGAGGAAGAAATGATTATTGTCCAAAAATATTATCACAGACTTAGTGAATTAGCCAAAAAAGACGAAAGCATAAGATCATCACATTCAATCGCAGAAGCGCATCAGCAACACGAAAAAAAAGACCAAACCAGAAGCAAAATGCGTACAAAGAATAGCCCCAAAAATAAATCTTAACAGTAGAGATTACAATCCCATTTACTTTTATTTTATTAAAACCCTTCAAAAATATACTTGCAGGGAGACTGAACCTTAATTATAATTTTCTAAACATTCACAAGACAAATTAATTTGAATTAAAATAAATTTGCATATAATAAGTACACTTATTATATTTACACTTATAATAATTAATTTAATTCAAAAAAATATGTGGACAAAATCGCATTCGATCGTAACCAAAGAGATAACAAGAGAACAAATATGGAAACTCTTTTCAGACGTAAACAATTGGCATATTTGGGACGATGGAATAGAGTTCGCCAAACTGGAAGGTAAATTTGAAAAAGGAAACTTCTTTATTTTAAGACCAAAAGGCGGACCAAACGTAAAAGTAGAGTTACTTGAAACAGTCGAAAATAAAATGTTTCTTGACGTCACAAAATTTCCGCTGGCCAAAATGTATGACGAACATACTTTTGAAGAAACATCGGAAGGATTGAAAATTACTAATACTATAACAGTAACAGGTATTTTAGGATTCTTATGGCGTAAATTAGTAGCTCAAAATATAGTAGATAATTTACCAAAAGATATGCAACAACAAATTAAATCAGCTAAAAATTTATGACCTCAAACGATAATACATTTACTGTAGAAAAAGCCGAAGACAGTTCCGGCTTTTTATTGTGGCAAGTAACCAATCTTTGGCAAAGAGAAATAAAAAAGGCTTTGAAACCATACGGCTTAACACATTCACAATTCGTTCTAATGGCTAGCATCCATTGGCTAACCTTACATAAACAACAAGTAACTCAAATAGTATTGTCTTCCCACACAAAGATAGACCCAATGACCACTTCGACTGTTTTAAGAACATTACAAACAAAAGCGTTTCTGCAACGGCAAGAACACTCCACCGACACCAGAGCCAAAACCGTTGAACTCACTATCAATGGAACAAATATTATTAAAGAAGCCATCAAAACAGTCGAAACTTTCGATAAGACATTTTTTTCAACCCTTGGTGCGAAAACAACATCATTCAATGAACAATTATTAATTCTACTTCAGCAAAAAAAATAAAATCAAAAGCAAACATAAACTTTACTATTAACCAGCAAAAAATAAGTTTCCAATCAGATAAAAAAACTTAACAAATTGAATGTAACAAATCTGAAAGTTCACGCCTAATTGATAAATTGAAAATATTTTACTCTAAACTATATTTTACTCTACAAGAAATGATTTCAGATAAAAATTTAGCTCGCATTGCCGGTTTTTGTTATTTAATAGTAATAATTACAGGCGCATTTTCAGAAATATTTGTGAGGCAAGCATTAAGAGTATCAAATGATGCAATCGCGACTGCTCAGAACATTCAAGCGCACGAAATGCTCTATCGTTGGGGATTTGTAGCAGATCTTTTTAATTTTGTAATAGGAATACCTTGTGTATTGATACTATATTTTTTATTCAAGAGAGTAAATAAACTTTTACTTCAAATTTCATTAGCACTCGTAATTATTCAAACTGCTATCATTGCTGTCAATCTTTTAAATCAAATAAACCCTTTACTATATTTAAGTAACGAAACGTATCTTAATTCATTTCAACCTAACCAACTTGCGACACTTTCACTATTGTCACTAAATATACAAGCGCAAGGATACGCAGTTGGATTGGTATTTTTTGGCTTTTATTGTTTGATAGTTGCTTATGTGCTTTACAATTCAAAAATGTTACCTAAATTTCTTGGAATATTTTATGCTATTTCTGGTTTGTGTTACCTCATAAATAGTTTTGCAATGTTTCTATCAAAAGGTTTTGCAAATCCATTGTTTATTTATCTTGCTATACCTATTTTTATTGGAGAATTTTCACTTTGTCTGTGGTTACTAATAAAAGGCATAGACACATCAAAATCAGAGCATTCACTTGAAAACGCATAAGTAAAACAGAATCACTTACAATAGCCAAATTGAATTCAATACATAAAACATGCAAACCATAAAAAGAACAACCACCGATAGCAAAGACTTTCAAAAACTTGTCGTTTTACTTGATCAGGATTTAGCAATAAGAGATGGTGAAGATCATGCTTTTTATGCTCAATTTGATAAATTAGAAAAAATCAACCACGTTATTGTTTGTTATCAGGATGATGTCGCAATTGGCTGTGGTGCTTTCAAAGAATATGATTCGAAAACTGTAGAAATCAAAAGAATGTTTATAGATCCAGATTATAGAGGAAAAGGAATTGCGAGTACGGTTCTTGGAGCATTAGAAACTTGGGCAAAAGAATTCAATTATAATAGTTTTATCCTTGAAACTGGAAAAAACAATCCCGTTGCTATAGCCTTATATAAAAAATCAGGTTACAAAATAATTCCAAATTATGATCAATACGAAAATATTGAAACTAGTGTTTGTTTAAAAAAAGTATCTAATTAAAAAAAGAGACTCATAAAACATTCGTTTTTATGAGTCTCTTTTTTTAATGCTTTTTTTATTTAATAATTCAAATCATTACTATTTGCTAACTAATTAATTTAAATCCAACAAAAAAGAGCATTATTGCGATAGCATTTCTAAGCAATAAATCAGGAAGCTTACCGCTTAACATACTTCCAATATAAATACCTGGAAGTGATCCCAATAATAATTGACCCAAAATAGTCAAATCGATATTACCCATGGAGGCATGTCCTAATCCTGCAACTAGTGTTAATGGTACAGCATGAGCAATTTCGGTACCAACCAAACGAGGTGTTGGCAAAAGCGGATACAAGAAAAATAAAGTAACCGTTCCTAATGCTCCTGCACCAATTGAAGTAAGTGTTACTGTTGCTCCCAACATTACACCAATTGCAACGGTCAATAAATTTTGAGTTCTACTTTCGCTATGAAATTTATCTCCTGAATGTTTTTGAGATAAAACCATCAGTTTCTTTTTGAACAAAATAGCTACCGAAGTAAAGACTAAAGCCCAGCCCAAACTATACTTAATTGTATTATTTAATGCAGTTGTATCGGCATTTAAAGTATGTAGAATCCACAATGTTATCAAAGCAGCAGGAACACTTCCAAGCGAAAGCCATCCTGTTATAGTCCAATTAATATTCTTTTTTTTATTATGAACTAAAATACCCCCAGATTTGGTAATCGCAGCATATAATAAGTCAGTTCCAACTGCCGTCGATGGCGGAATACCAAACCACAATAAAATAGGCGTCATTAAAGACCCTCCTCCTACTCCTGTCATACCAACAATAAATCCAACTAATAATCCTGCAACAATTAAACCCGCTTGTAAATCCATAAATGAGACTATGTTTTTTTTTTGCAAAAATAGAAAAAACAACTTTATTTCAGGCATTGTGCTGCTCATGACATGACCTTCAGTTATTCAAATTCATTACTTTAAACTATAAAAAAACATTATTTTAGATTAGGCATTACAGTTCATAAAAGCAATCTGCTAACAAAATCATTTCAAATTCTACTAAAACCATAGAAATTACATCATTTATACAAGTATTTTTATCAATTCATTAATTACCCTATGGACTTAATAGATTATATAGAATTGATTAAAAAATTTAAATCAAATGTGTTAAAAAAACAATAAGAAAATATTTTCTTACACAAATAAACTTTAATCTTAAAAATTAGAATCAAATAATAATAAAAATGTGAGTGGAAAATAAGAGAAATCTCATTTTTATAAAGAAAGAATTTAGAAAATCATCCTTTATTATTATGAGTAAGGAATAATTAGAGACTTAAAACACAAAATGCTTTTTTGTAACTTCGCATTTTGAAAACAATTCAGATGAATATCAAACTTATCGCAATCGGAAAAACCGACAATAAATCATTACAAACCTTAATTGACGATTATACTAAGCGATTGTCTTTTTATATCAAATTTGATTTGGAAATTATTCCCGATATCAAAAATGTAAAAAACTTATCCGAAAGTCAACAAAAAGAAAAAGAAGGAGAGCTTATTTTATCTAAAATAACTCCTACGGACCAACTTATTTTATTGGATGAAAATGGAAAAACATTTTCAAGCGTCGCATTTTCATCCGAATTACAAAAGAAAATGAACTCAGGTGTAAAAACATTAGTTTTTGTAATTGGTGGGCCTTATGGTTTTTCGAATACTGTATATGCTAAAGCAAATGGCAAAATCTCGCTTTCGCTAATGACTTTTTCACATCAAATGGTACGTTTGTTTTTTATAGAACAATTATATCGTGGGTTCACTATTTTAAGAAATGAACCCTATCATCATCAATAAAGTAATCAGTTTACTGTAATTTAATAAATAAACTCATTTGGAGTCACAAATTTTAACTCAATACTTTCTAAAATAATTTTAGCTTTAATATAATTATCAAAAGACATATTTTTATCAAAACAATATGAAACATCTAGACTTGTTTCGTTCGTGTTATTAATATATTTTTGAATTTGATTACTTTCAATCAAAACTCCATCTAAAAATATTTTTCCATGTTTATCAAAAAGAAGATTTAATCCTTTCTTAGGTTTCTCCAATTTATAATACACTTTCGTGAAAGGTAGAAAAGCAAGATTCTTTCCAATCGAATCTGCATATGAGTAATAATTAAGTGCATTTTCGTTTTTATGCTCCTTTTCCTCGCGTTTTCTTTGTTGCAGTTTCATTACTTCTGGAATTACCAACCGCAACGGCAAACGTTTGTCAATATTCAATATCCAATTGGTCGTAATAATACTGTTTTTTCTATTTACTTCTGCCAATGTATCTTTTCCTTTTACTCTAAAAAAAATATAAATTGGCGAAAGATCTACCACTTCTTTCACAATAGTTCGATCTGCTTTTGGCAACAAAACTTCTTCTTTATTACCACAAGAAATACACAACAACAATATAATTCCAAATAAATATTTCATACTTTTCAATTTATTTCATTAAACAACTGAATACATTCTACGGCCTCTTTTACATCATGAACTCTCAGAATTTTTGCTCCTTTGGTCAAAGCAATTGTATTCAAAACAGTGGTTCCATTTAATGCCATTTCAGCATTTATATCAAGCGTTTTATAAATCATAGATTTTCTAGAAATTCCAATCAGCAAAGGCAATTTAAGCATTTGAAACAATTCTAATTTTTGCATGACTTCAAAATTTTGTTCCAAAGTTTTAGCAAAACCAAAACCAGGATCAACAAGTATATCATTTATTCCAAGAGCTCTCGCAGCTGCAACTCGTTCCGAAAAATAAAACAACATCTCTTTTATAATATCATCATATTGAGTAAAAGTCTGCATGGTTTGTGGCGTTCCTTTCATGTGCATCATAATGTAAGGCACCTGAAATTTAGCAATGATCTCCAACATTTTATCATCTAGTTTTCCCGCCGAAATATCATTGATAATTGCTGCTCCATTTTCGATACAAGTCTTTGCCACTCCTGCACGAAAAGTATCAATAGACAATATAATATCTGGAAAATGCTTTTGCAGCAAATTCACCACGGGAATTATTCTCGAAATCTCTTCTTCCTCAGAAACAAACTCAGCATTGGGTTTACTTGAATATGCTCCTACATCAATAAAAGTAGCACCTTCACCAAGCATTTTATCAACTCGTTCTAATAGTTCATTTTCATTTTTATATTTTCCGCCATCAAAAAAAGAATTCGGAGTAATATTCAAAATCCCCATTACTTTTGGAGTAGATAAATCGATCAGTTGTCCTTTACAGTTCATATTTTTGTTTAAAGTTTGCTTTATTTAAAGTTTAAAGTTCTTTAAAATCGTCATCCGACAATTCGAACAACTTTAGACTTTAAACCTTAAACCTTTTAAATTTTATTCTTATTTTTGAAGCAATTTTATACAAATATACATCAATAATGAAGAAAACTTCACAAGAATATGACGGCGTAATTACTGTTTGCCGCACTCTATTTATCAATAAAATGAAAGACTACGGCAGTGCCTGGCGTATTTTGAGACTTCCTTCTCTTACTGATCAAATCTTCATAAAAGCACAAAGAATAAGAAGTTTACAAGAAAATGAAATCCGAAAAGTAGACGAAGGTGAAAGTGGAGAATTCATTGGAATAATTAATTATTCGATTATGGCACTAATTCAATTGGAATTAGGCGTAGTAGAACAACCCGATTTAGATACTCAAAAAGCAACTCAATTATATGATGCCAAAGTCGCTTTGACCAAAGAATTAATGGAAAACAAAAACCATGATTATGGAGAAGCATGGCGTGAAATGCGTATTAGCTCATTAACGGATTTGATTTTACAAAAATTACTTCGTGTTAAACAAATCGAAGACAATAAAGGAAAAACGATAGTATCCGAAGGAATTGATGCCAATTATCAGGACATGATTAACTATTCCATTTTTGCTTTGATTTTGATGGACAAAAAATAAATTCAAAACACTTCTTTGAAGTATTTAAAACTATAAAACAAACCCCAAAATGAAAAATGTTATCACCCAATTCTCCAGAATTTTTGTTGGAGTCTTGTTCATAATCTCAGGCCTAATAAAACTAAATGATCCTGTTGGTTTCTCTTATAAACTAGCTGAATACTTTAGCGAACCAGTTTTTAACATGCCTTTCTTTGTTCCATTTTCTTTGGCTATAGCCTTATTTATAGTCATCTTAGAAGTGGTTTTGGGTGTAATGTTACTTATTGGTTTCAAATCAAAATTGACAATTTGGCTTTTATTGCTTTTGATTATCAAATTCACTTTCCTAACCTTTTATTCTGCTTATTTTGATGTGGTAAAAGATTGTGGTTGTTTTGGAGATGCCTTACATCTTACTCCTTGGCAATCCTTTACAAAAGACGTTGTTTTATTATTCTTCATATTGATTTTGTTTATTAATATGAAACTGGTAAAACCGCTTTTTTCTAATAGAACACAAAATAGTCTTGCGGTAATAACCGTTTTATTGTGTGGTTTTATGGGGTATTGGGTTATCAACCATTTGCCGTTAAAAGATTTTAGAGCATACAAAGTTGGTAATAACATACAAAAAGGAATGGAGATCCCAGAAGGTGCTCCAAAATCTGTAGTTGAAATGATTTTTATCTACAAAGTAAATGGTGTCGATAAAGAATTTTCAGAAAAAGATCTGGCTAATATTCCAGCCGGTGCCACTTTTGTAGATAGAAAAGACAAAGTAATTACCGAAGGTTACGTTCCTCCTATTCATGATTTTGTCATGGAAAAAGACGGATCTGATTATAAAGAAGAGTTACTCCAAGAACCTAAATTACTTATGATTGTTGCCTATGATTTGGCTCTGGCTAATGCGGATGGGCTTGCAAAAATGGAGTTAGTTAGTAAAAAAGCTGCTGCAAAAGGATATAAAGTGATCGGAATGACAGCTTCAGCTCCTGAAGAAATTGCAACAATCAAAAAACAATATGGAATCACTTTTGACTTTTATTTCTGCGATGCTATTCCGTTAAAAACCATTGAAAGAGCAAATCCAAGTTTTGTAATTCTTGAAAAAGGAACGGTAAAACAAAAAGTGCATTATAATGACACAGAGGATTTAATTTTCTAGTTTTCATTTTTAAGCATAACAATTAGCCTTGCAGAAATATTATTTTACTGCAAGGTTTTTTTTTGACTAACAATTCTAAATTAAAATTAAATACAAGAAAAAAAATATCAACTATAACGATATTGTACTAATTTTTGATGTTTTTTAACTTAAAATTCCAAAAACTGCCTACCTAATTTGTAATTCTTTAGTTAACTTTGTGAAAACTTAATTTAAATGAAAAAAATTGCCCTTTTAATTATTGCTTTTGCATCATTTTCTTGTACTCAAGCTCAGAAAACTGAATTCTCTAAAACAGCGCTTTCTGAAACTTTATTAGCCACAAACGGAAAACAAGTTAAGTTTCAAGATATTCTAAAAAAACAAAAAGGAAAAATTACCGTTATAGAAGTTTGGGCCTCCTGGTGTGGTGATTGTGTAAAAGCAATGCCAAAACTAAAAGAACTTCAAGCCAACAATCCAGATGTTTCTTATGTATTTATCTCTATGGATAAAACGGCTGACAAATGGAAACTTGGTATTAAAAAACACGAATTAGGTGGACAGCAATTCATGGCAAATGACGGTATGAAAGGTGTTTTTGGACAAGCAATCGACTTAGATTGGATTCCTAGATATATCATTATAGACAAAACAGGAAAAATTGTTGTGTATCGTGCTATCGAAACCGACTTTGAGCAAATCAATGGAACACTAAAAAAATTACAAACAAATTAATTACACAAAAACTATAAATACTACAAAAATGAGAAAGAAGATTGTTGCAGGAAACTGGAAAATGCATAAAAATGCTGCACAAACAAAAGAGCTATTAAACGAATTATTAACTCAAATTCCAGCTGAAACTGCTGCACAAGTAATTGTTGCACCTACATTTATAAATTTAGTTTCGGCAGTAGAAAACTTAACACACTCCAATATAGCAGTTGCTGCACAAAATTTACACCAAGCAGAAAGTGGTGCTTTTACAGGCGAAATATCTGCAGATATGATTAAAAGTATTGGTGTTAACAACGTAATTTTAGGTCACTCTGAGCGTAGAGCTATTTTCAATGAAACCGATGCCATCATCGCAAGCAAAGTAAATACAGCTTTGAAACACGATTTGACTGTAATTTTCTGTTTTGGTGAAGAATTAAAAGACCGTCAATCTGGAAATCATTTTAATATCGTTGAAAACCAATTGAAAGATGGTTTATTCCACATTGAAGCTAAAGATTGGGAAAAAATCGTTTTGGCTTATGAGCCAGTTTGGGCTATTGGAACTGGTGAAACTGCTTCGCCAGAACAAGCACAAGACATGCACGAATTCATTAGAGAGACAGTTCGCAAAGCATTTGGAAGCGATATAGCCGAAGATGTTTCTATTCTTTATGGAGGAAGCGTAAAACCAGACAATGCAAAAGAAATCTTCTCTAAACCAGACGTAGACGGTGGTCTTATTGGTGGAGCTGCTCTTAATGCAAAAGATTTTATTACAATTGTAACGTCAATCTAAAACAATTAATTTTTCAACTTCTAAGTTGAATAATAAAATACTAAAAGAGGTTATTTCAAAATAAATTTGAAATAACCTCTTTTTCTATATACCACTTCATTAATTAATTTAGGCAAGACCCCAACTCAATAAAAGGGCAAAATTCACTGCGCATATACGCCCTTTAATTGATATACAGTCGGGCTATCCTCGCTGCTTTGATAGCTAGCTTCTATCCCTCTTGCGGTAATAACAAACTTTTATTCTAAAAAAAAAACTCTTTCAGAACACAAAAAAAAAGCCAACGACACAAATCGTTGGCTTATCAATAATCAAATATAAATCAAACTCTACTTCAATGTTTTTAATTGATCTACTGCATATTGATTGGCAGGATCAATGCCTAATGTTTTATTAAAATTATCTTTTGCTTTCAGTTTATCATTAGCCGCATAAATAATTCCCAAATTATTATAAGCTTCTACTAATTTAGATTTCATTCCTTTGGTAGTAAATTCATCTGGACTTTTCGTTTTAGCTGCTGTAATAAAATCTTCATAATTTTTAGCCACAAGCGTATCATTCTTAAGCAAGACTTGTATTCTAGCTTTAAATAGATAAGCATCTTGTGTGGATGGAGAAGCCTTAATAACGATATCCAAAGAAGCATCCGCCTTTTTCAATAGCTCAATTTGTTGCTCATTTAAATTTTCAGCATTATAATAAGACCAATAAACTGATGATGCAAAATAGAAATTATCCATCAAATAAGACTTTGTCTCTGTATTAGCAATCGCAATTTCGTAAACAGAAGCTGCTTTAATATATACTTTTTTATCATATAATTTCTTAGCCAGTTCAGGAAGCTCAACAGCAACTGCAGGAGTCATATCAAATGATTTTTTTAAATCAGAAATCCCAGTGTCAATTAATACATTATCAATAGGAGCTGAATTTAATCCTTTGCATAATCTTCCAGCACCAATATAGAAATAATCTCTGCCTATAACTCGATTTGAAGGATCTGACACAAAAGAGGTCAGTGAATTTATGGCTGTATCAAAATTATTATTATAATAAGCCGAATACCCTAAATAACGATAAATCCTTGGATTAACATTATCTAATTTACTCATTTGATTTGCTTCAGTTTCAAGAGCTTTATAATCTTTGGCAAGAATAAGAAAATCAGCATGACGCATACGAGAATCCAAAGAATAGTCTGTTAAAGACATATATTTTTCATAAAAAGTTAATCCTTTTGAGATATGACTATCATAATTTCTAGCATCATTTAATGCCCATAGATATTGTGTTTCTGCCAGCTCACGATAAACTGGTCCATAATTAGGATTCAAAGCAATTACTTCATCAAATGAAGTTAATGCAGATGGAAAATTGTGTGCGTTCTTAATTAAAGTACCTAACCCCATTTTGGCTCTCAATAAAGTACTGTCCAATCGAAAAGCTTCACGATAACATTCGTATGAATCATTTTGTTTTTTATTGAATTTATAAGCATCTGCCAAAGCTAATAAAACATCTGTATTGGCTGGATCAATCTCCCTTGACTTACTTAGAATTTCAATTGCTTTTTTGTAATCATAATTTTCCGAAAATGTATAAGCTTTACCAATATATACTTTTTCTTCTAAATCTCTTTTACTACTATTTTGTGTAGCTAATGCAAAATATCTTTCAGCTTCCACAACATCACCTTTATCTAATGCAATATTTCCTAATCCTATATAACCAAAATTTCCTTTGGAGGAACAGGTAATTCCAACATTAAAATTATTTTTAGCTGCTTCATAATCCCCTAAAAACAAACAGACATTGCCTAAAAGGAATTTTGCATACCCATCTGTAGGTTTTAAGGAAGTAATGGTTTCCAACATATTCTTTGCTTTTTCATATTGCTCGGCGTCGATAGCATCTTTCGCTTGTTTTATATCCTGCGCCTGTCCAAAAAAATTAAGAAACAATGCTGCTACGGTATAAATAAAAACTTTTTTCATAATAGATTTTATTAATTTGATTATTAAAATAGTACTGCTTAAAATCCACTCAAAACAGTAGTGCAAATATAAAAAAATATAAAACAAAAATCATATATTTTACACATTAATTATCTGTAATTCAAGTAGTTATATTTTTAAAAACATGATAAAAATCATATTTTATATCACTAAAAAAAGATATAATTTATTCCAAAAAAGGACAAAAAAAGATAGAATTCTAGTTTCTGATCAACATAAAAATATACTAACAATTCATTTTCAACTTATTATTATAAATTCACTTATTCCATATTATAATACGCATTACGTTAAAATATATTAAATTTCAAAAAAGGAATGAGTACTATATTGTTACCTTTGCAAAAAATTCAAGCATGTCAAACATTTATATAGGGTATCATTTTACTATCGAACCAAAAGAATTAGGGTCTGAAATATTAATAGCTGAACTAGGAGAAAAAGCATTTGAAAGCTTTACTGAAACTGAAACAGGAATTTCTGCTTTTGTACAAAAGGATCTTTGGGATGAAATGATTCTAGAAGGCATTCAGATACTACATTCGGAAGAATTTAAAATCGATTATAGTTACGAAGAAATAGAACAAGTCAACTGGAACGAAGAATGGGAAAAAAACTTTGAACCTATTGATGTCGAAGGAAATTGTCACGTCCGCGCTCCATTTCATCCTAAAACAAATGCAGAATATGATATCGTGATTGAACCAAAAATGAGTTTTGGAACAGGACATCACGAAACTACGCACATGATGATTCAACATTTACTTGAAATAGATGTTACAGGAATGAAAACATTAGATATGGGTTGCGGAACAGCTATTTTAGCAATACTTGCCGAAATGAAAGGTGCTCAACCAATTGATGCGATCGATATTGACAACTGGTGCTATTTGAACTCTATTGAAAATGCCGAACGCAATAATTGTAAACATATTACCGTTTACGAAGGAGATGCTGCATTATTAAAAGACAAAAAATACGATTTAATCATAGCCAATATCAACAGAAATATTTTGTTGAATGACATGCAAAACTATGTAGACTGTTTAAACCCAAAAGGAACTATTTTATTTAGTGGTTTTTACGAAGAAGACATTCAATATATCGATGCTTCTTGCACCGAAAAAGGATTAACTTTTGTAAAAAAGCTACAAAGAAACAACTGGGTATCATTAAAATACGTAAATTAGTACAATTCTTTATAAATCATAAATGTACAAAAACCTAAAAGCATGAGTACAATAGAAAAAGTAAAAGAAAAAAGAAGAGAGCAGGAAGTTACTGCTATGAACAATGAAATCATAGTATACAATGATGATGTAAATACTTTTGACCATGTTATTGATACTTTAGTTCGTGTTTGTGATCACACTCCTATTCAGGCTGAACAATGTTCACTTATAGTTCATTTCAATGGAAAATGCACTGTAAAAACTGGGGAATATGACAAATTAAAAATACAATGCACTGGATTATTAGAAGCTGGATTAAGTGCCGAAATAATCTAAATTACAATACCGTTTCCAAAAATTAGTTTTTGTGGAGCCTATTTGAGAAGTACAATCTTAAATAGGCTTTTTTATGTTTTATAGTTAAACATTCTTTTTTTCAAAACTAAAATAATTCCTTTTCAAACATGTGAAATAAACACAGCTATTCGCATAATTTTCAAGTAATATTATATATTTGAATAAAAATACCCCTAATATGGAAGAATACGGTAAAATATTAGTTTTTGTTATGCCAATTTTTTTGATCTTAATTATAATCGAAAAAATATATGCCCATTATAAAGGAGAAAATACCACTCCTAATATGGATTCGGTTTCTAGTATAAGCTCAGGAATGGTTAATTCTGTCAAAGATGTTCTTGGACTTAGTATTACTGTAATATCCTATGAATGGTTTGAAACAAAATTTGCTATATTACATTTACAACCTATTATTTGGACTTATATTATTGGCTTTATAGCTATCGATTTTTATGGCTACTGGAGTCACAGATTGTCACACCAAATTAATTTTCTATGGAACAAACATGCCATTCACCACAGTAGTGAAGAATTTAATTTGGCATGTGCTTTGCGTCAACCAATTTCGAGTTTCGTCAATCTATTTACTTTTTTATTAATTCCTGCTGCACTATTAGGTGTTCCTCCAAAAGTAATTGCTATAACACTTCCTATCCATTTATTTTTACAATTTTGGTACCACACCAAACACATTAAAAAAATAGGGTTTCTTGAACAAATACTTGTAACTCCATCTCACCATCGGGTTCATCATGCCATCAATCCAATTTATATGGATAGAAATCATTCTCAAATATTTATAATTTGGGATAAAATTTTTGGTACTTTTCAAGAAGAATTAGATTCGGTCCCTCCTGTTTTTGGTATTACAAGGCCTGCACATACTTGGAATCCTTTCCGAATTAATTTTCAGCACTTGTGGTTATTAATTACCGATGCATGGCGTTCGGATAACTGGAAAGACAAAGTTACCATTTGGTTTAAACCAACGGGATGGAGACCAAAAGATTTCGAAGAAAAATATCCAGTGGACAAAATTACCGATGTATATGCGTTCGAAAAATATGGCACACAACATTCTAATTCTCTAATGTATTGGTCATTATTTCAAGCCATAATTACTTTATTGCTTATTACCTATATGTACAATTCCATTGCAATTATTGGCTTGCCAAACGTATTTATTTATGGTGCTTTCATATTCCTGACTGTTTACAGCTACACAGAATTAATGGATGCCCGAAAAATTTCATTGCTTTGGGAAGGAATTCGGTTTCTGGTTGGAATTGCAATTATTACCTATGTTGGAGATTGGTTTGGCATCGACAGTCTTTTCCCTTTTGCTTCTTATATCATTATTGGGTACCTTATTTTATCTCTCTCAGTTACCGTTTATTTTGTAAATACTAATTTTGAATCAGAAAAAGCAGCCATAACCATCTCTTAAAACAACCTATGAAATCATCTTTACTTCTCAAAATCTATCTTGGTTTTACCATACTATACTTAGCAATTCTTTTCTTTAATATAGAAGGCTTTGACTTTTTTATGAAACCATTATTGTTACCAATTTTATTAGCAACAGTCGCAATTTTAGAAAATTTTCCAACCAAAAAAATACTTTTAATTGCGTTAACTTTTTCCTGGATTGGTGATATAATTCTATTGTTTGCAGACAAAGGCGAATTATATTTTATCTTCGGATTAGTAGCTTTCCTTATTTCTCATATTGTTTATATTATCCTATTCAGTAAACAAGAAAGAACCAGAACTATTACTAACAAAAAGGTCTTCTTCATAGGTTTTCTGGCTATACTCTTTTATTTTAGTTGTATGATTTCTGTTTTATTTCCAAAACTGGGTCCTTTAACAATCCCTGTTGTAGTCTATGCTATTGTAATTACCACAATGCTTTTTATTGCATTCAAAGGAAGTTTAGAATGGGCAATTCCTGCAAATAATTATATCTTACTCGGTGCAATTTTGTTTGTTAGCTCAGATAGTATTTTGGCTTTCAATAAGTTTTATGAACCAATAACACATGCCTCATTTTACATTATGATTACCTATTGCATGGCACAATATTTTATAGCAACTGGAATTTTAAAACTGAATAATAAATAAAGATTTTAAATCAAAAAAAAAGCATTTTCTAAATAGAAAATGCTTTTTTTTGAATACTTAGTTTTATTAATGAGGCAATTTACTTTTTAAAGCGCCATAAATAATAGTTCCAATCAATGCGCCAATAAGCACAATAATTACTGGTAAAAAACCTGCGCCTATCAATATAAAAATGGGTCCTGGACAAGAACCTACCAAAGCCCAACCTAAACCAAAGGAAATCCCTCCAATATAATATCTGGCATTACTATTCTCTTTGTCCATAATTTCAATAGGCAAACCTTTGATGTCCTTGATATTATTTCTTTTAATTATTTGAACTCCAAGAATTCCTGTTGCAACAGCTACTCCAATGATTCCATACATATGAAAAGATTGAAATTGAAACATTTCATAAATACGGTACCAAGAAACCGCTTCTGACTTGGTGAGTACAATTCCAAAAAGGAATCCTACTAGAAAATATTTTAATACTTTCATAATCTAAAAAATAAGGGGTAATAAAAAATGTGCCATAATCAATCCACCAACAAAGAAACCAATTACTGCTTTTAAAGATGGTAACTGTAAATTACTTAATCCTGAAATAGCATGTCCAGAGGTACATCCGCCAGCATAACGTGTTCCAAAACCAATTAAAATACCACCTCCAAGAAGTATCAAAATACTTTTGGGCGATTGCCAAATTTGGTCTCCAAATAAAGCTTTCGGCATTAATTGACCATTAGGTGCCTCAATTCCCATTTGAGAAAGTTGTGCAATTGTTTTTGGATTTATATTCACATTGGAAGGGTCACTCATAAAATGCACTGCAATAAAACCTCCGACCATAGCACCCAACACTACTACAAAATTCCAACGAAGCGATTTCCAATCGAAATCAAAATAGGAAATTCTTTTTCCTAATCCTGTCATAGAACATAACGATTGGAGATTGGTTGACATCCCGAAATTCTTTCCGAAATAAATCAAGGTAAGCATTACCATTCCTATTAAAAAGCCCGAAATATACCAAGGCCAAGTTTGAAAAATCACATTCATATTTATTTGTTTTTGATTGCAAATATAAAAAGGATAAAGCATTCCTTATGTGAGAAATGTTACATTTGTAAAAATATTTAGAATCATAAAAGTTCAATATCAGACCAAATGATAATTACAATTTGATTAATTTTGAAACAGTAATTCAACCTTTACATTAGAATACTAATTAACTCTAAAAAAATGAAAAAAATAATTCCTTTTATTGCTTTACTCCTTATTATAACTTCATGCGGAAGTATTAAATCATCAATAAAAAATGTAGACAATAACGCTCCAGTACCTGTTGTAAAAAACAATGCTTTTATAATTACAGCCTACAGTAAAGACAAAAAATATGGCTATAATAAAGATTACCCAATAAATATATTTTATAGAGGCACTAAAAATGATACGATTAATCAAAAATATTTCTTGAATGCTTTGGCAGGGCCAAAAGGCGAAAAAATTACGTATACTAAATTAGAAAACTGTTGTCCTTTTCCAACTAAAAATAGCGAAATGGGAGCAGGTTTTCTGGATGTATATGAATTAAAATGGGAAGGACAAAAAGCACCTGTTATATTATATTTAAACATTTATGAAAGAGGTCAATTAATGGTTCCTGTTGGTCTTAGTTTGAAAAAATTATAATTATATACCCAACAGTCCTAGCCCGGGTAGCAGTGAAAATCCTTTTTTTATAGACGCTATTTTTTTCTTGAATGAATAGAGCGACCAACGGAAGCTCCTATACATTCTTAGAAAAAAAGCGTATTGCAAAAAAGGTTGTAACGAATAACCGGAATAGCTCCGAATTATAAGCTCGATACTTATAAAAATAATTGCAAAATCTAATTCGGAAATCGCAAATTCAAGTTACCTTTGCACTTTCAAAAAAAACAAAATATGAACATACATAATATACCTCAAATTAAACATACTGAGAGCGGTAACTTCTTTTTACTAGCTGGTCCATGTGCCATTGAAGGCGAAGAAATGGCAATGCGTATCGCTGAGCGATTGGTTGAAATTACTGATAAATTGCAAATCCCTTATGTTTTTAAAGGATCTTTCAAAAAAGCGAATCGTTCTAGAATTGACAGTTTCTCTGGAATTGGTGACGAAAAAGCACTTAAAATACTTGAAAAAGTATCTAAAACTTTTGGAGTACCAACTGTAACTGATATCCACACCAATGAAGATGCTGCTATGGCTGCTCAATATGTGGATGTTTTGCAAATTCCAGCATTTCTTGTTCGTCAAACTGATTTAGTTGTAGCTGCTGCTGAAACCGGAAAAATAGTAAACTTGAAAAAGGGACAATTCATGAGTCCTGAAAGCATGAAACATGCTGTACAAAAAGTATTGGATTGCAACAATCAAAGCGTAATGGTTACGGATCGTGGTACAATGTTTGGCTACCAAGATATGATAGTAGATTACCGAGGTATTCCAACGATGCAACAATACGCTACTACAGTTTTGGATGTTACGCATTCTTTGCAACAACCAAATCAAACTGCAGGAGTTACAGGAGGAAGACCTGATATGATTGAAACTGTTGCCAAAGCTGGAATTGCTGTTGGTGTAGATGGAATTTTCATTGAAACTCATTTTGATCCTGCAAATGCTAAAAGTGATGGTGCTAATATGTTGCACCTTGATTACTTTGAACCTTTGATGAATAAATTGGTTGCCATTAGAAAAACCATCAACCAATTCTAAAATATTAAAATTAATACATTGAAAACAAAATTTTTATACACTACTCTTTTAGTTCTTTTTCTTACTGTTAATACTTTTGCACAAGATAGCATGCCAATTAAAGAAAGATTTACTGCACACAATAAAGGTAAATTCTTCATTTCATGGGGTGGTAATAGAGAGAGTTATACTGAATCTGATGTAAACTTCAGAGGAAAAGATTACAACTTTACCGTTGATAATATGGAAGCTCACGACAAACCAAAAGGTTGGCATATTGATTATATTAATCCTGCTAACATGACAATTCCGCAAACTAACTTTAGAATGGGATATTTCATTAATGACCATTATAGTATTGCTATTGGTTGGGATCACATGAAGTATGTTATGACCCAAACTCAAACGGCCAATGTTACTGGTTATATTAATTTACCTGCTGATCAATCTGGATCTAAATATAACGGAGATTATAATAACACTCCTGTAGATATGTCTCAAAGTAATGCTCAAGAAGGTGGTTATGATCAAGGTATTCCTCAACCAAACGGTACTGCTTTTTTAATGTACGAACATACAGATGGTTTAAACTACGTCAATACTGAGGTTTCCAGACATGACGATATTTCGAAATTGTTTAGATTACCAAATACTGATAAAGTTCAGATTAACTTAACTGAAGGTTTAGGAGCCGGACTTTTATATCCAAAAACAAATGCTACTGTGTTAGGAATGCCTCGTCATGATGATTTTCACATTTCTGGATATGGTTTATCTGCAAAAGCGGGAATTAATTTTACATTTTTCAAATATTTCTATGTTCAGGGAGAGCTAAAAGGTGGCTACATAAACATGCAAGATATCAGAACTACACAAAGTAATGATGATAGAGCCTCACAAGATTTCTTCTTTTTTCAAAGAATTATTGCTTTTGGAGGTATTTTTAGATTATAAAATACTCTTACATAATATCAAAATCTCCTTCGGGAGATTTTTTGTATAAGAGAAATTATTGCTTTAATAAAAAATTATTAATCAAATTTAAACACATTGAAAACAAATTATTTATATACTGCGTTTTTAGCTCTTTTTATTACTGTTAATGCCTTGGCTCAAGACAGTACTCCATCAAATGAATTATATACTGCTCACAACAAAGGTAAATTCTTTGCACATTGGGGAGGAAATAGAAGTTATTACACTACTTCTGATATTCATTTTGAAGGGACTGGATACAATTTTACTGTAGAAAACGCTCAATCACATGATGTCCCAAAAGGTTGGAATATTGATTATATCAAACCCGGAAGTTTAACTACATCTCAAACCAACTGGAAAGTTGGGTATTTTTTTCATGACAAATTTAATGTTTCTATTGGGATCGATCATATGAAATATGTGATGACTCAAAATCAAACAGCCATGATTAATGGAAATATTAATTTACCCGCGAGCGAGGTGGGTTCTGAGTTTAACGGAACTTACATTAACCAACCCGTAGATTTATCAGATGGTAAATTTTTAAAGTTTGAACACACGAATGGATTAAACTATGTTTTTACCGAAGTTGCTCATTATGTTGACATTTCTTCTATTTTTGGTATTAGAAATACAGATATTTTTCAACTAAATTTTACTCAAGGAGTTGGTATGGGAATATTAGTTCCAAGAACAGATGCAACTGTTTTAGGAAAAGAAAGGCATGATGAATTTCATATTTCTGGTTACGGATTTTCAACGGATGCAGGTTTAAACTTTACTTTTTTCAAGCATTTTTACATGCAAACTGAAATAAAAGGTGGTTATATCAACATGACCGATGTAAGAACTACTTATACTGACGATCATGCTCAACATCATTTTTGGTATGGCGAAACCATCATTTCTTTTGGTGGCATATTTAGAATATAAAAATACTCTTATCGTATAAAATTAAAATCTCCTTCGGGGGATTTTTTTTATACATATAATTTTGCCGCTTCCTTTATGACATCAATCAAAATAACATTATCTATTTCTTCCAAATCATAATATCTAAGCGACTTAACAGTATTTCTTTTTTCATCAACCAAATATTCTTGATTTCTTTTTAATTGAAATCCTCTAGCAAAACCTGCATCTACAAAACCTTTTTTAGAATTAGAAATAAGATAACAAAACATTCTTTTTTTATAATATAAATAAGGCATTCCCCATTTAAAAGACATCTCCAAATCTGGAATTTCTCCTTTAAAAACACTAATCAAATGCATTAAAATTGCTTGATATTTTTCGGGTTGGCGATAGATGTATTCGTCTGTTAGTCTCATCTCATAAAAATAATCAAAAATAGTATTGCATATCAGGAATTTTATTATTTACTTTGTAATTCAAAGTACTTTATATATGGAAGATAAATATTTACAAGATATTAGCGACATCAAAAACATGATGAACAAATCCTCACAGTTTATCTCTTTGAGTGGTTTGGCTGGAATAATGGCTGGAGTATACGCTTTGATTGGGGCCTATATTGGTCATGAATTAATTCATAACAACTACGACAGTAACCATATTATAACTTTAGAAAGCACTACATTTAAATTGATTGTGTTAACTGCTTTAATTGTATTAGTTTTATCTTTAGGAACTGCTTTTTTGCTAACTATTAGTAAAGCGAAAAGAGAAGGCGAAACAGTTTGGAATTCAGCCTCCAAAAGACTGTTAACCAATTTCATGATCCCATTAGTTACTGGAGGAATATTCGGTTTGTTATTACTACGAAACGGAAGCTACGGTTTAATAGCTCCTGTAACACTTATTTTCTATGGATTATCATGTGTAAATGCTAGTAAATATACCTTAAGAGATGTACGTTATTTGGGTATCACTGTCATCATTTTAGGGCTTTTGGCTACCGAATTTTCTGGATACGCACTTGAATTTTGGGCATTAGGTTTTGGAGTTTGTCATATTATTTATGGAAGCATGATGTATTTTAAATATGATCGAAACTAAAGAAATTGAGATTTATAGATAATCCATTAAAATCCAATACAAAATGACATTAAAAAAAACAAAGTATCTTTTTGCCATAATTACCTTTCTAATGAGTTTTGGCTGTGCTTTGGTCATTGCCAATTCCATGTTTGGAAATATTCTGTTTGGTAAACGACCTGAAAATCTATTAACTAAAATTCAAGAAGGGGATATGATTTTTCAAACTTCTCAATCCAAGCAATGTGAAGCAGTTCGAATAGCGACCAACTCGAAGTTTTCACATTGTGGAATCATTTTTATAGAAAAAGGCAAGAAATATGTTTTTGAGGCGGTACAACCCGTGAAATTAACCCCTCTCGAAGAGTGGATAACCCATGGAAAAGAAAACCGTTTTGTAGTTACCCGATTAAAAAATGCTTCAACAATACTCAATACGCAAACATTGCAAAAAATGAAAGCATATGGAAAAACACTAAATAACAAAGACTATGATTTATACTTTGAATGGTCTGATGATAAACAATATTGCTCCGAATTAATTTGGAAAATATACAAAAATGGAGCTGGAATTGAATTGTGTCCGCTTCGAAAATTGAAAGACTTTAATCTAAAAGACCTTAGAGTTCAAGCTATACTAGCCGAAAGATATGGAGCTAAAATTCCGCTCGAAGAAAATGTTGTAGCACCATCAAACCTGGAACAATCCAAAATAGTTACCACCATAATAGATACTTACTAAGATTTGAAAAATATTATTCAAAATATCAATAAAGCTTTTGACCATCGCATCCGACTGGGAATCATGTCGGTTCTAATGGTCAATGAATCGGCCGATTTTAGTACTTTGAAAGAATTATTAGGAGTTACTGATGGTAACCTAGCCAGTCATACCAAAGCCTTGGAACTAGAAAGCTACATTGTTATCGAAAAACAATTCATAGGTAAAAAGCCAAATACAAGTTACAAAACAACCAAAGAAGGACGTAAAGCATTCCAAGAACACATCAATGCTCTGGAAAAATTAATTCTGAAACGATAAACTATTTTTTTATCTACTTACTTTGAAATTCAAAGTACTTTTAAATAATCAAAATTTTAAAATCTTAAAACTATGCAACTCATAATCAAATTATTCAATACCAACCGAAAGATCAATAGTGTTTTGGTTCTATTTACAATGTACTGTCTAATTTTACTTGTTATTCGAGCTAAATTAACCAATACTATTTATCTCTTCTTTTTAATCTGGAATCTGTTTCTTGCCTTTATTCCTTACTTTTTTATTAGCTATTTGAGAGCTAAAATTTCTATTCATAAAAGTAAAATTAAAACACTTTCACTACTATTTCTTTGGCTTCTTTTTCTACCAAATTCGTTTTACATTCTTACTGATTTGATTCATTTATCACAATCAAGCAACCATTTAGTTTGGTTTGATTTGGTTGTCATAAGCTCCTATGCTCTCATTGGATTTACACTTGGCATCGTTTCATTGATTGAATTTGAAACCATAATAAAAATCTATGCTTCCTCCCTAATTGCCAATTTAATAATGCCTGCAATTTGTTTTTTATGTGGTATAGGAATTTATTTAGGTAGAATTCTCAGGTACAACAGTTGGGATATTATAAGCGATCCACTCGAACTAATCCAAGCAATACTAACCTCTATATCATCAACTCATGCATTGCTATTCTCCTTTTATTTTGGTGTCTATATCTATTTGTTTTACTCCTTAAAAAAAATCTATTCAACTATAAACCAATAACAAATTATGCAAACTACTTTTATCCACGAAGAACCTTTTGAAGGCAGAACTTCTACCGAACTTGCCCTTGGCTGTTTTACAATTGGCACACTATTTTTTATTCTTTTTCTAACGCTACAGGATACCTCTTTTGTATTTATCATTGGATGCATCTTTATTATTATGGCATTACCTCTCAATGCTATAATGCTTATTCATCTATTGCATCATTTTTACATTTTACCACAACAACGAAAATACATTGGGCAAAAAATTATAATTCTATTGAGCAACATTCCTGCCCTATTCCTGTATTTCAACATTCTAAAAACACTTCAACTACTATAACTTTTAACTATAAAAACCAAAAATATGGAAACACAAAACCGAACAAAATTATATCAAAAATGGGCTTTTTCAAACGAATTAGCCATTGGCTCATTTATCATTGGTACTTTATTACTGCTTACACTCAAAGCCATGCCTTACGAAAGTATGGTATTATACATTGGTTTATGCTATGTTCTTTTTGCAATCGTCATCAATTCTATAATGCTATTGTATCTCATTTTCCTTTGCATCATTTTACCTGATGATCGTAAAGATTTAGCCTTAAAAATCATTCTTCTATTATGTAATATCCCAATTACAATAGTATATCTCTTCACTATTTTTTAATCAAAAACCTTTAATAACAAAAACATGGAAACAACAGAAAATCAAAACCCAACCCCGACTCCATTCTTCCAATCCAATACCGCCAAAATGATTATGGTTGGAATATTAACTTTCGTATTGCTTATTCCTCTGGAATTTGTCAAAAACTTAATAACTGAACGTTCAACTCGTCAAGAAGAAGTCATCACCGAAATCAATGACAAATGGGGCGAAAGCGTCTATTTCTATGGACCTATATTGAAAGTACCTTACACTTCATTTGAAGAAACATTATCAATCAACCAGAAAACCAACGAAACTGTCAAACAACAAAAAGCGATTACCAAATACGCTTATTTCTTCCCCGAAGATTTAAAGGCCAAATCCAATGTAACCACCAAAGTACTCAACCGTAACAATTACGAATCGGTCGTATATAGTTCCAAAATGAATTTCGATGGACATTACATTCAACCCGATTTTAGCAGTGTAAATATTCCTTCCGAAGTTATTCAATGGAACAAAGCCACCATTCTAATCAAAACTACCAATCTAAAAAGCATCAAAAATGAAGTAAAAATCAATCTTGGCGGAACCAAATTTACTTTCGAACCCGTTTACAGCAATAATCCAAACGATTCCACACAAGCCTTAGAAACTGGTTTTATAGACTTAAAAACTATTTTAAAAACAGATAAAACGAACTTCGGTTTTGAGATCACTTACAACGGAAGTAAACAAATAAAAATGGTCCCAATTGGCAAAACCACACAACTAAGTATGCAATCCAACTGGAGTTCACCGAGTTTTACAGGCAATTTTCTTCCTGATGATAAAACCAAAAAAATCGATGCCAATGGTTTTACAGCCAATTGGAAAATCCTTCACATCAACAGAGCTTTTTCGCAACAATTCTTTGAAAATCTTCCTGATTTAAAAACCTACGCATTTGGAGTCGATTTTGTAATTCCAGTAAACCAATACCAACAAAACGAAAGAGCTTCAAAATATGGCTTTCTCGTAATTGGATTAACGTTTTTAATCTTTTTTCTAATCCAATCAATTAGCAAAATCAAAATTCATATTTTTCAATATTCGATGATTGGTTTAGCACTCATTTTATTCTACACCCTACTTATTTCCATCACCGAGCACAGTAGTTTCATGAAAGCCTACCTAATCGCAGCATTTGCAGTCATTACATTGATATCCCTGTACTCGATTTCCATCCTTAAGGAGCGCAAATTCCCACTATTTATCGCCGCCTCACTCACAGGATTATACACCTTTATCTACGTAATTATCCAATTAGAAAACTACGCTTTATTAGTAGGAAGCATCGGTTTATTCTGCATATTAGCAGCAGTAATGTACTTTTCCCGAAAAATTGATTGGAATAAATAAAGTAGAATAATTAGGAGCTATTTCCTGCTATCCGCTACAATCTTGTGGGCCGAACGCCGGCCCACAAGGATTTTCACTACTATCAGGGCTAGGGCATCACGTTTATTAAGAACATTTACAGAATCATTGCAAGGAGCGAAACAAACTCACAAACAATAGCAATCAAAAACAAATGCGATTAATCAACATTCCTCTCAAATACTTATGCAAAGTATTTGGCCATACTAATAGTAAGGCTCGCATATCAATTTTGTAGGCACAGCCTATTTATTAGACAAGCGCGCCTACCAAAATCGAAGGCGATGCATATCATTTTGATAGGTTAACCTTCGATTTTGATAAGCGCGCTTATCATTTTTATAGGCTCTCCTTCTGTTTTAATAAGTGGTACATACAAATTATTAAGGCGAGCCATAGTTTTAGTATGGCATAGCTATCATTTTGGTAGGCTCAACCATGCTTTTTATATAACTAGATATACAATTTATATAGTTAACTATAGTTTTTATATACTCTACTATACTTTTTGTATACCTCCCTATCCTTTACAGTATGTCCTCCTCTAGTTTTGGTAGGCGAGCTTATGTTTTTTTTTTACAAAATTATTATCACATTTCTATTACAGACAGTTATACTACAAACTTATCTTTCTCGAAAAACAAAACAACCACATTGACAAAAGCAAAGAAAATAGTAAATCATAGAAACGAATTTTGAAAATCCCAACAGCTTTAAACAAAACTCTCCTAAAGTTTAGTATTTTTGAAGCCTGAAAATGAAATAATGAAAAAAATTGTAATCCTGATAATGGCTTTGGCCATAGGTGTTGCGTTCTACGAACAAACAAGCGCCGATAAAAATGTATATGTAATGGTGATTGCCATTGTCATTTTCATGATGGGAATGATGCGTTTAAGCAGCAAAACTCCAAGTAAAAACGAAGATAATAACGAAGACGATGTTCAATAAAGGAGATAAAGTATCAGTGCTGGATGAAGCGGTTGATGGTGTGGTTTTATCTGTAAAAGATAAAGTAGTCACTATCGAAACTGAAGATGGTTTTGTGATGAATTTTGCAGCCAACGAACTCATTAAAATTGGTGAATCAACCAACCTAATGGATGGAATCAAGGGTATTAATATCAATGAAATAAAAAAGGAAAAGGAAATTCCAAAACCACGAAGTTTTGTCAAAGAGAAAAAAGACAAAAACGAATTACCGGTTCCCGAATTTGATTTACACATCGAAAAATTGGTTCCCAATAAACGCGGAATGTCCAATTATGATATTTTGACACTGCAAGCGGAAACTGCTCAACGCCACATTGAATTTGCCATCCGCAACCGAATTCCGAAAATTGTTTTTATTCACGGCGTAGGCGAAGGTATACTAAAAGCCGAACTGGATTTTCTTTTAGGACGCTATGACAATATTGTTTTTCAGGAAGCCAATTATCAAAAATATGGTCAGGGTGCTACCGAAGTATATTTTAAACAAAACAAATAAATAGCTCTAATTGTATTCCATAAAAAAACGTCAATGGTATTAGCATTGACGTTTTTTTATTATTGAATAACTTCTCTTTACGGTTTAACGGTTTGTAAGTTTCCGTATAAATAATTATCTCCCAATTGAAAATTGCTAAGACCAGATGCAAGACTTACACTTTTTAGTACTATTGTATGTTTAAAAACATTAGGTCCAGATGTTACTGTAGTAACCTCAATAGTGCCTCCTGGAACTCCTGTCCATTCTTCCTTAACAGTAGGCAATGCAGGCTGTGTAGATTGACAGAAGTAAGTTTGATCAGTCACCACACTATTAAACAAGCAGTAAGTCAGTTTATTATTAACTACCCCTATAACCCCAGTTCTAGGTTGACCTGGAGGTGTATCTTCATTGAGAATTAATTCTGGGTCAATATTAAGTGTAAACGTTTCACTAGCACTAATTTCGAATACAACCCCATTATCATCACAAATATTTAATTTTTCATCAAAAGCAAATGGTAATGAAGTAGTTACATTTTGTAAATAATCCCCAAAAATGAACTCTTCATAAAACTGAGTGGTTCCATCTCCCTTAGTAAAAGTGATATTTGTGAAAATAATATTATGCTTATATCCTGTTATTCTTGTACTATTATCGGCCTCAGTAAACTTTTTAACAGTTTCTGTTGTAATTTCAATAACACCAGAAGCAGCATTCCATTGTGTTTTTATATTGGGAGTCGCGGGAGGAATCAAAGCACAAATATTATTTGAAGATACTTTTCCGTCATAAAAATTATACACAACTTGGTTCAATGGATTGATAGGTAACTTAATAGGCTCAACCGTTGGCTGCATCTTAAAAGTACCATCAGGAACATTTATTATCAAAGATTCACCATCTTTTAATTTAAATATCAAATTATTAGCTTCTCCACAAGTACTTGTAGCTACTTCAGTAAAATCAATAGTATCTACTACTAAATCTCCATCATCACAACCTGAAAAAGCAAATACACAACATAAAATTCCCAAAAATCGTTTCATTCTTCTTTTATTTTGAACAAAAATATAATATTTAATTTGTTCCGTAAACTTTAGAGATCAAAAACATATCCATTACAGTCAATTTAATCTTTTACGCTACCCTATTTTTATATTATTAATACTATAACAAGCAAAACAACAAAGAACTCAATTTTATGAAATCTCAATTATACCAATTCATTCCTTAACATCTAAACCAAATTCATTTTATTGGTTTTAGAAATTCTTACCTTTGTGCAGAATTTTACTTTTCAATGAAAAAATACAACTATTACTTTGCAGCTTTTTCAGCTTTTTTTCTCTGGGGATTTTTCAGTCTGGCTTTAAAACCAATTTCCAGTTATCCCTCTCTCGATATACTATTCTATCGCGTGTTTTTTAGTGTATTTACATTGACTTCCATAAATCTAATTTTCAGAAGAAAAAAGCTTAAAAAAAACTGGGATGATTTTAGTATAATGTCAAAACAAACAAAACGAAAAATCATCATATTAACCTTGGTAGGAAGTTTGATTTTAGCTTCCAATTGGTTGATTTTTATATATGTAATTAATCATATAAATGTCAAAGCAGGTTCACTCGCTTATTTAATTTGCCCAATTTTAACCACTGTTTTTGCTTTCTTTTTGTTAAAAGAAAAATTAAACAAATGGAAATGGATAGCAGTGTGCATCAGTACAATAAGTTGTATTTTATTATCCCTTAATCATTTTCAAGATATTTTTTACAGCCTTGTTGTTGCCTCAACCTATGCCTTGTATTTGGTTAGTCAGCGCAAGAATAGTGAAATTGATAAATTTGTAATTTTGAACATTCAGTTACTTTTTATTGCTTTACTTATTTTACCTTTTTATCCAAATTACAGTGGAGCAATTCCTGTTGATCCTTTATTTTATACGTGTTTATTTTGCATCGTTGTATTCTTTACAATTATTCCGCTTTTTTTAAACCTGTACGCATTAAAAGGTCTGGACTCATCTACTGTTGGAATCCTAATGTATATCAATCCGATAATCAATTTTACTCTGGCTGTTTTTTACTTTAAAGAGGAAGTTAGTTTGCTTCAAATGGTATCCTATTCTCTTATTTTGTTCTCCATTATTATTTTTAATAAGAAAATATTATTTGGCAAAAAAAATAAATCCAAAGCAATTGCTCAAGATTCAAAATCTATATAAGCATGAAAAAAGTATATCTCGATAACGCCTCTACTACTGCACTGCATCCCGAAGTGATCCTGGAAATGACCAAAATACTAACCGAAGATTATGGCAATCCTTCGTCTACTCATAGTTTAGGACGTAATGCCAAAAGTATACTTGAGCTTTCTCGAAAATCGATAGCGAAACAAATAAATGCTTCTGCATCTGAAATCATTTTTACTTCTTGTGGCACCGAAGCCAACAATTGGATTATGCGTTCGGCTGTAAAAGATTTAAAAGTAGAACGTATTATCACTAGCAAAATAGAACATCATGCTGTACTTCATACAGCAATGGCGCTTCAAAATGAATATAAAATTCAGTTGGATTTTGTAAATGTGAAATCTAATGGCGAAATTGATTTGACACATTTAGTCGAATTATTATCAAACGAAAAAAAAACCTTAGTTTCATTAATGCATATTAATAATGAAACTGGCACCATTTTGGATCTTGACAGAGTTAGCCAAATTTGTCAAGAACATAATGCTTTATTTCATTCAGATACCGTACAATCTATCGGAAAAACTAAAATTGATTTACAACACACTCCAATTGATTTCGTAGTAGCCAGTGCACATAAGTTTCATGGTCCAAAAGGAGCGGGATTTGCTTTTGTTCGAAAAAATGCAGGTTTACAACCTTTGTTTTTTGGAGGAGAACAGGAAAAAGGACTTCGCCCAGGAACTGAAGCGATACATCAAATTGCAGGAATGGCAAAAGCACTCGAACTTTCCTATCAAAATCTTGAAACCGAAAGTCAATATATTGCCTCATTGAAAGAATATACTATTGAAAAACTAAAAGTAAATTTTCCAGATTTTAAAATCAATGGAGAAAATACCTTTTATAATTTACTCAATATAACTTTACCACTAGACGAAAGTAAAACAGCCATGATTTTGTTCCATTTGGACATGAAAGGAATAGCTGTTTCTCGAGGTAGCGCCTGTCAATCAGGTAGCATCAGACCTTCGCATGTATTAGCGGAAATGCTTTCACCAAATGATTTAAAAAAGCCAAACATTCGTATTTCATTTAGCCATTTTAATACTACCGAAGATATTGATATATTGATAGAAGGTCTTAAAAATTGTTAAGCAAATACTGAATGTAACATCTAATTAAAAATTTAACTTAAAGCAAATGCTACTGCAGCATTTGAATGTATTAAAGCAGTATCGAAAACCGGAACTTTTACCTCATCTTGTTTTACCAGTAAAGGAATTTCTGTACATCCGAGAATTATCCCTTCTGCTCCATTATCGATTAATTTTTCTATGATTGAAAGATATCTTTTCTTGGTACTTTCCAGTATTAGTCCTTTTCCTAATTCATTAAAGATAGTTTCATGAATAAATTCCCTGTCATCTGTCTCTGGTATTATTGTTTCAATATCAAGAGCAGATAATTTGTCTTTAAAGAAATCCAATTCCATTGTGAATTTTGTTCCTAAGAGCCCTACCCGTTTAATATTCGTTTTTTGAATTTCTTTTGCGGTTTCGGTGGCAATATGTATCAAAGGTAAACCGATACTTTCCTGAATACGATCCGCAATTACATGCATTGTATTGGCACAAAGAATAATTGCTTCAGCGCCACTGTTTTTAAGACTTTGAGATGCTTTAGACAACATATTAAATGTTGATTCCCAATCGTTATTATCATTATTATTTTTGATATCATTATAATTAAAAGAATAAATCATGCATTCAGCAAAATTAACACCTCCTAATTTTTCATTAATTCCTTCATTTATAAATCTATAATAATCGGCAGTTGATACCCAACTAATCCCACCTATCAATCCTAATTTTTTCATTTATTTTACTTTTCCTAATCTATTATACCAAGGGTTAAAAATACGAATATAAATTATAGAAAAGACCCAGCCGAATGTTATTAGCAAAAATAATATGGCTTTCTTTTTTATTGTATTTTCTATATTAATTGCTTTGGCTAAAAATTTGGATAGAAAACCAACTAAAAAAACAATTACTGTAATTCCTATAAAATCATAAGAGATATCAATTTGATAAAAAGGTTTTGGATTACTCCAATTACAAATTAAACCAAATAGCATTACAATCAACACAATACTACCAATTCCTAAAACTGCAAAACTTAGACTTTTTGACATCTTAATAATCTTAAAAGGAATAGTACTGCTAATTTTCAATTGTTTTACCAATTGTTTTTCTTTAGCAGGAAGAGTGCAATTCTCTGCTACTTTCAGAAAATTCCAATTCCATTTTTTCACAGCTTCAGAACTATTTTCATGCATCATTTGTTTGTATCCACTATACATTAAAGCATACGCTTCAAGATCATTAAAGGAATCCAAATCGGTTCGTACTTCACTAAGTCCTTTCTGAATTTTCTTCATCAAACCATATTTCAAAAGTGCATTTTCATCTTCTATTTCTTTATCATACAAAATACTCCTATTTACATCGGTACAATCAATCCAACTCACAGGAAGTTGTGTCAATCCATTTTTTAGATGGACAATTGAAAGTTTACTAACAATTGACGAATATTTTCGAGATTTTAAATCCAATAATTGAATCTCACGCAAACGTTCCTGCAAAATAGTATCAACTCTAAAAAACAAGGACAATGCATTTTCAGTATGCACTGCATGATTTGGCATTTGTGCACTGGCATCGCTTATAATAATTTCATCACACTCCTGCTCTAATATTGATGCTATCCCTTGATTATCATGCACACCTCCATCAATCAATTCTAAATTGAAATTTTTATACAAATCTTTCAATACTAGAGGCTGAAACAAAACTGGAACACATGATGAAGCCGCAACAGCATAACCCAATCTAAATTTTTGGTACTGCTCTGGTGCATTTTCATAATACATTCTTCTCAAACGTGGTTTTACATCGAATTCATCTGAAATATATGTTGGTGGTTCACCCATCCAAGAAGCTGTAAATTGCCAATTGTGTCCCGTATTTACTGCTGTAGCATTTAGAATTAATTGTGGCACCTTATTACTTCTTTTCCAATTATCATTATTCAATTTGAATGATTCATGACCAAAAGGAACAATAAATAAATCGCTCATAAAAATTGGTGATGAATCATTTTTGGGGAGTAATGATTTATAAAAATATTCTTCATACAATTCACCTAATCTATTAGAACGAGAATATGAATCTCCATTCCACATCTTCAAATTCTTAGAAAAACTGGTTAAGAGTCTCATTCTAATATTCTTTTGAACAGCACTTAAAAATTCTGTTTCAATTTCTTTTACAATTTGAATATAATCTTCTTGCACAATGCTTTCATCAGTTTTACTTTCAAATAACTGCTTGATTTTTAAATAATAAAAAGCACCAATGATAGAACCTCCAGAAACGCATGAAATAACCTCAATGTCTTTTAATTTATCTTTCTCGGCCAAAGCCGCCAAAACTCCAATATGAAACAAAGATGCTCTAAAACCACCTCCAGAAAGCCCGATTCCCAGCTTGTTTTGCTGTTTTTGTTTTACATTACTTTCATTCTCACTTTCATTAGCCTTGAGATTTAAAGCAATTAAACATTTATTTTGTTCTTCCTTTATAATTTCATTTTTATGAAAAGGATCTTTATTTATAGATTTTTGACCTTTCTCCTTATTTTGATAATTAGTCAAATTATAGATTTGTTTACTAAATGATTTAATTTGCCAATTCTCTGTTTTGTCCTGGGTATATAATTCAATAAAATACAATGATTTTTTATACATTCGTAAACCAAAAAAAGCTTCAGCCAAAGCTGTATATAATTTCTCCTTGGATTCAATTCCATCTTTAAAAACGACTTCATCGACATCTACCAAATAAGCATCGATAATTTCTTTTCTTATATTTTGTGCTATTTCAAATCTTGCAATTGTTTCGCTAGTAATTTCACAAGTTTCAGAGAGTTGTTCTAAATTTTCAATTACAATTAACTCATTAATATTAGCATAATTCACAGCTGTATTAACACACTCGGTTTCGGTTTGAATCGATTTATGCATTTTGTTTTGCCAAATCAAATATCCTTTTTTATAATAGGATCGCGATTGCAATAAATTATGAAATTGATGATTAAACTTCCACTTGTTTTTATAAATTGCACCTGCAATGCCTACTGTTCTTGAGTTTTTTGTATGTTCTAAGTCACAATAGGACTTGAGTATATTAATTGCTTTATCAAATTTAAAATAAGAAGACAACGTACTGTCTTTGTATACATTATCAGCTAAATCCTGATATTTAAAAAGTTTTATTTCAGTGCCTTGATCTTCATTGTCAGCAATCTTTTTTAACAATATTTCAGTAGCATAGCCATATTGCTCATATTGAATTAGGTTTTGATATAAATCTTCGAAAGAAATGTCATTAGAAATATCTTCACCTCTCAAATAATTTTTGGCCCATGTAATTAGCTCTTTTTTATCATCCATAGTTTTAAAACAATACTGAAAATCAAATTATTAAAACAAAATATTTATTTTAATGAGAAACATTTTATAAATTTAAAAAAAAAATAAAGCAAACGAATTAATCGTGTTAAAACCATCATAATTTTTCGAATTTAATTGATTATTCTTTCAAAAAAAATAATATTTTTACAATATAAACTTACAATCAATCATAAAAGCATGAAAAAACTACTCCTTGTTCTCTCTTTTGTGTCCTTATTAATCACAAAAGCCTATTCACAAGAACCAACTCTTGTCACTTCAGTAGAAGGTATTAAAGAATATAGCTTACCTAACGGAATGAAAATTTTATTAATTCCAGATGCCGCACAATCAAATGTGATTGTCAATATTGTATATGGTGTAGGTTCTCGTCATGAGGGCTATGGAGAATCGGGTATGGCGCATTTATTAGAACACATGTTATTCAAACGTTCTTCTAAATTTACTGATATCAAAAAAACGATTGCCGATAAAGGTGCTCAAGCCAATGGTACCACTTATTATGATCGTACTAATTATTATGAAATATTGCCAGCTACAGATGAAAATTTAAAATGGGCTCTAGATATGGAATCGGATAGAATGGTCACGTCGGCTATACTCCAATCGGATTTAGATAGTGAATTTAGTGTGGTTCGAAATGAATTCGAAATAGGCGAAAATGATCCATCAAGTGTTTTAAACGAACGTATTCTTTCCACAGCTTATTTATGGCATAATTATGGAAAATCAACCATTGGAAGTAAAGAAGATATTGAGCGAGTAAAAGCAAGCAGATTAAAAGTATTTTATCAAAAATATTACCAACCAAATAATACCACACTTATTATTGGAGGAAAATTTGATGAGAAAAAAACTCTTTCTTGGATTAAAGACTACTTTTCTCCTATTCCAAAATCAAAAAATGAAATTGAGAAAACCTATACTTTAGAGCCTGCTCAGGACGGAGAACGTTTTGTTGAACTCAAAAGAAATGGTGATCTTCAGTATATTGGAATGGCCTATCATAGTCCAAGTTATGCAGACAAAGAATTTGCAGCCAATAATGCTTTAATTTCAATACTTACCAACAATCCTTCTGGAGCTTTATACAAAGCATTGGTAGAAACAAAATTATCAACTAATGTATATGGTTATACTTTGACATTAAAAGATCCAGCTTTTAGCTATTTTGCTTGTGAGATTGCAAAAGATAAGGATATTAATGCAGTTCAAAAAGCTTTTTTAGAAACTATGAATTCAGTTCCTACAATGGCTTTTACAGAAGACGACCTTAAACGTGCTAAAAATGAATTGTTAAAGCAATTTGAAAACACTTATAACAAAACCATCAATTTATCAGTAGCAATGACTGAATATATTGGAGCTGGTGATTGGCGTTTGTTTTTTATAGACAGAGACAATATTGAAGCCTTGACTGTTGCTGATATCCAAAATGCAGCTAAAAAATACTATTTACAAAGCAACAGAACTTGGGGACGCTTCATTCCAGAAGTGACTAGCCAAAGAACAAAAGTAAACGAAATCACAGATATTGCAGCCGTGGTTAAAGATTACAAAGGAAAAGCAATGGAAGCTAACACCGCTACCTTTGAAACATCAATAGCAAATATTATAAAATCTACTGAGGAAGGAAAATTAGCCTCTGGAGGAAAATATGCTTTATTAGAAAAACCAGCCAAAGGAAATAAAATTGAAGGTCGCATTTTATTAAGAATGGGAGATGAAAAATCATTAAGTCAAAAATCGATGATTGCTGGTTTAACTGCAAGTATGTTAAAACTTGGAACTAAAAACAGAACTAAAAAAGAAATCAACGACCAAATCGATCAATACAAAATCAACCTGAGCTTATCAGGTGCTATAGATGGTTTATATGTAAGGATTAGTACTGACAAAACCAACTTAAGTAATGCTTTAAACTTGGTACAGGACATTTTAAAAAATCCTTCGTTTGATGTTACCGAATTTGAAAAACTAAAACTGGAAACCAAAAACGGATTAGAAGCTAACCGTAATGAACCACAAGCTGTTGCAAGTGAAGAGCTAACAAAACTAACGGCATTATATTCAAAAACACATCCGTTTTACTCTGAAACAACAGATGAAAGCCTGGCAACATTAAACAAAATTACAATTGAGGATATTAAAAACTTTTATGCTACTTTTTATGGAGGAGCGAATAGTATATCATCCTTTGTTGGAGGAATAGATAAACCGATTATAAAAAATTTCCTGAGCACTACTCTTGATAATTGGAATCCAAAGGTCGCATACAAAAGAATTCCAACTCAATATTTTGATGTAAAATCAAATGATAAAACTATTCAGATCAATGATAAAACAAATGCAGCTTTGTTTGGGAAAATCAATTTGAATATTGGAGAAAAAAGTCCAGATTATCCTGCATTAGAAATGGCCAATGAGTTACTTGGAGGCGGATCTTTCTTATCTTCCAGAATACCACAACGCTTGCGCGAAACAGAAGGTTTAAGTTATGGAGCTGGCTCTTATTTGCAAGCAAATGCTGTAGATCCAACTACCAGTTGGGGAATATATGCTTTTTATAACCCTACGATGAAGGACAAATTAACGACTGCTTTGAATGAAGAAATTCAAAAAGCAATTAGCAAAGGTTTCACCAAAGAAGAGTTTGACAGCTCATTGAAATCTTGGCTACAAAACAGACAAACGATGCTAGGAGTTGATGAATTTTTAGTTTACAGACTAAGAGAAAATATGGATTCAGGAAAAACTTTTAAAGATTATGAAGAGTTTGAAAACAAAGTTAAAAGCTTAGATGTACAAAAAATTAATACAACATTAGTTAAATATTTTGATCCTAAAAAATTCATAATTGTAAATGCCGGAGATTACATCAAAAAGTAAATCCAACTAAAATTCCACCATTAAAAGTATTGAGCGATCAATACTTTTTTTTATTCGAATCAAATAATTTAAAACTAAAAAAAGGAGTAATTTTATTAGATAAATTAAACCGCAAACATTCAAAATTAATACCATGAAATATAGAATCGAAAAAGATACTATGGGAGAAGTTCAAGTTCCTTACAATAGATATTGGGGAGCACAGACGGAACGTTCTTTAAACAATTTTAAAATTGGTCCATCAGCTTCTATGCCAAAAACTATTATTGAAGGTTTTGCTTATCTAAAAAAAGCTGCAGCTTATACTAATTGCGAATTGGGTGTTTTATCCGCTGAAAAAAGAGATTACATCGCTTTGGTATGCGATGAAATTTTGGATGGAAAACTCTCTGATGAATTTCCATTGGTGATTTGGCAAACTGGTTCGGGTACGCAAAGCAATATGAATGTCAATGAAGTAGTTGCCAATCGTGCTCAAGTTTTAAAAAAACTAAGTATCACTGAAGATGAACCTTTCATCAAGGCCAATGATGATGTGAACAAATCACAATCTTCTAATGATACTTTTCCAACTGCTATGCACATTGCTGCCTATAAAATGGTCGTAGAGAACACAATTCCGAATGTTGAAAAATTAAGAGATACACTTCGAAAAAAGGCTTCCGAATTTAAATCGGTCGTCAAAATTGGCCGTACTCACTTGATGGATGCCACTCCTCTAACCTTAGGTCAGGAAATTTCAGGCTATGCAGCGCAATTGGATTTTGGTTTGAAAGCTGTGAAAAATACATTACCACACTTATCACAAATCGCTTTGGGTGGAACTGCGGTAGGAACAGGTTTAAATACGCCAAAAGGATATGATGAAAAAGTAGCTGAATATATTTCGCAATTTACTGGACACCCTTTTGTGACTGCCTCTAATAAATTTGAAGCCCTTGCAGCTCATGATGCAATTGTTGAAACACATGGTGCTTTAAAGCAATTAGCAGTTTCTTTGAATAAAATTGCCAATGATATTCGAATGCTTGCGTCGGGACCAAGATCTGGTATTGGTGAGATTTTGATTCCCGAAAATGAGCCTGGTTCTTCAATCATGCCAGGAAAAGTAAACCCTACACAATGCGAAGCATTAACGATGGTTTGCGCTCAAGTTATAGGAAATGATATGGCAATTACTGTTGGTGGTATGCAAGGTCAATATGAGTTAAATGTTTTTAAACCTATGATGGCTGCTAATTTTCTCCAATCAGCGGAATTGCTTGGTGATGCTTGTCACTCTTTCGATATTCATTGCGCCCAAGGAATTGAACCTAATTACAAACGAATTGAAGAGTTGGTTAACAACTCTCTGATGCTGGTTACAGCTTTAAACACCAAAATTGGTTATTATAAATCGGCAGAGATAGCACAAACTGCTCATAAAAACGGAACTACTCTCAAAGAGGAAGCTGTTCGTTTGGGATATGTAACTCCCGAAGAATTTGATGAGTGGGTAAAACCCGAAGATATGGTTTAAACAATTAATGAATTATGAATTACGAATTATGAATTATGAATTATGAGTTATGAATTATGAGTTATGAATTATGAGTTATGAATTATGAGTTATGAATTACGAATTATGAATTATGAATTATGAATTACGAGATAGTAGATTTCGGTATTCAAGATTTTCTTCAAATAATTGAAACCATGTTAAAAAACAGGATTACTTTTTTTTAAGAATACTTTGCTTTTGATAGGCATGCCTATAGTTTTGGTAGGCGAACCTATTCATCTTGAAGGTGATGCTTATGATTTTGATACTTGAGGCTAAGAATTTAAAAGTATCTCCTTTGGTATTGGTAGGCTAACCTATAATTTCGACAAGAGATCCCATGATAATCTAAATTGTTTTTAAAGTTCTTCCCGCCCGCGTGAGGGATAGAAGCAAACTACCGAAGTAGTGCGGATAGCCCGACAGCATAAAGAAAAGGAGCCGACTCACCGCAATGCTGAGTTGGCTCCTTTTCTTTATGGTGGCACGCCCATATACTCTTTAAAATAGCTGTAATAAAAAAACCGACTCTTTTATGAATCGGTTTTAATATGTTTTTAGGACTGTTTATTTTCCGTCAACGTAATCTTGTAAATAACTGAAACGCTCGGTGAGTTTTCCGTTTTCGGTCATTTTTGCTCTTTTAAGAATTCCGTCTTTGTCTCCGTTGAAAAAAGCAGGAATAACATGTTCTGAGAACATTTCACCAAAACCTTCACTGGCATCTTTTGGTAATTCGCATGGTAAATTATCTACTGCCATAACCACAATAGCAGCTGGATGAAAAACATCTACTTCTTTATTCTCGCTAGGTAAATAACCATACAAAGGTTCGGCAATAGTCGAGGAACGCAAAGTACAAGCGATAGGACCATTGACATCACAAGAAACATCGGCAACGATTTTTATATTACAATCGTTGGCTTGCAACATCTCACGAGATAAAATAAAAGGAGCTTCATTGGCGTAAAAATGACCTGAGACATAGATATCAGAAACCTTTGTGAATTTTTCGAAATCTGAAATATATTCAGATGGATTATTATGGAAATCTGTAAAATCAAGTACTTGACCGTCTTTTCTTTTGTTATAATCTAAAACATCAATCTGAGTATAAACAGCTTGAGTGAATTTTTTAGTCAAATAATTCTCGACAGTAACCTCTTTTATTTTCATCGCGTCCAAAATCTCTTTGGCGCCATTCCCTACTTTTCCAGTTCCTGTTACAACAATTTTTAAAGGAGGTAAAATCTGTCTTTTCAAATGTGTTATTAAGGCTTCTCTACCTGAAAGTGTTTCGGCTTTAGGCAATTTAAATAATTCAAATTTTATTCCAAATGCACGAAAAGCATTGTAAACTCCAACCATTCCTGCGTAACGTCCAAAACCAATTAATCTACGATTGTGGGCGTCTACGATGGTTTCATGATCGTACAAATCAATATTTTTTTCTAAAATAGCCTGTAACAACTTTCTGTTATAAGGCTGTTTTTTGATGGTATGCGAAAAAAAGAAATAGGATTTATTAGGAATCAAATGATCAACAGGAACTTCTTTTACTCCAAAAAGAACGTCACAATCACTGATATCATTATTTACTTCAATCCCCATGCTTTGGTAGTCCAAATCAGTAAAAATTCGAATATCTGAGCTTTCTACTTTTACAGTACAACTTGGATACAATTGCTTTATTTTGGTTAATTCATTGGGAGAAAAAACAACTCTACGATCTGGTGGATTTTTTCTTTCTTTAATAATTCCGAACTTCATGCTTGATTTTTTTATCTTGCAAAAATATAACTTTACAAGTGTTATTTGTTACAAATATAACAACATTATTTAATTTACAATTTTTTTATAAAACATTTTCTCATCTAGAAAAACTTAATCCCATGATGATTAATTAAATATAAAAAACCATCATAAAGAATTCTAAATTAATTAATCTTCATAAATAAAAAAAAACAATAACAAAACCAGAGGATTATATATATTTGCTTTTCTAGTACCACGAAAATGAATTTTATAAAAAAGGCAAATATACTCTATTTACTGCTTGCAATAGCAGGATTGACTTCATGCAAAAATGAATCTACTACTAAGGAAAAAGATGAAATAGAAATAAAAGATGCAGATTTACCCAAAAACGTTTTACCAAAAATGAAACCAATGGGTAAAGAAACACCTCTTACTGCTGATTATGTTGCAGAAAAAAAACGTCAAATAGAAACTTTTTATAAAAAAAACTGGCCAAACAACTGTATGAACGGTGGTTTTCTAGTGGCAAAAAACGGTCAGATTATTTATGAAAAATACGAAGGCTATGCGAATTTAAGAGATAAAACTCCAATAACAGACACTACTTCTATACATATTGCATCGGTTAGTAAAGTCCTTACTGCAACGGCTGTTTTAAAATTGGTTAATGCCAAAAGAATTGACTTAGACCAAAAAGTAACTGACTTTTTACCTGAATTCCCTTATCCTGAAGTTACGATTAGAATGTTACTTTCCCATAGAAGCGGTATGCGCAGTTATGCCTATTTTACAGACCGAGATAAAAGTGTTTGGGATCGACACAATACCTTGACAAATCAAGATATTTTGACTATCATGGGGACCAAAAACATTGCGTTAGAGCAAAAAACAGGTACTCGATTTGCTTATTGCAATACCAATTATGCCATGTTGGCTCTGGTTATTGAAAAAGTAACCAAGCTATCCTATAGAGATGCAATGGCACAAATTATCTTCAAACCACTAGGAATGACTCATACTTTTGTCCTGGATTTTGATAAAGATAAACACAATGTAGCACCATCCTATAAAGCCAACAGAGTAGAAATAGGTATTGACTACCTTGATAAAATATATGGGGATAAGAACATTTATTCTACTCCTAGAGATTTACTGAAATTTGACAGAGCTAGAAATTCTCCTGCCTTTTTGGAACCAGCCTTGTTAGCTCAAGTCTATACTGGTTACAGCAACGAAAGAAAAGGAACAAAAAATTATGGACTAGGTATCCGAATGATTAATTGGGATAATGGTAAAAACTTTTATTTCCATAATGGCTGGTGGCATGGTTTTACTTCTTCCTACATTCCGTTGAAAGATGAAAATGTCACTATAATTGCTTTATCAAATAAGTTCAGTAGAAATACTTATGCGGTTCGAAAACTGTCTGTTATATTTGGTGATTATCCTTTTAAAGTGGCGGATGAATAACAATTTTAGATTGCAGATTTTAGAATTTAGATTGAATGGGTAGTATTTAAAATTGATTTTTGAAATTTGCCATTGAAATTGATACTTGATATCGTATCTTTGCAAAATATTTACTTTTAAGACAAATGAATATTTGATTTGTAAAATCTAAATTCTGCAATCTTAAATCAAGAATAAAAATGGGGTCGACTGGTTTTGACAGCAAGTCGAATTGGAAAGTAAGCACGTCGAGAACTGGGACAATTCTCGTAAATAAAAGGTTTCAAAACATTTACACGGCGAAGGAAACTACGCTCTTGCTGCATAATCTGAATTATAGTAAGATTAGCCTCGTCCTACCAGGTAGGAAAGCAGGATTTACCTCGAAAGCTTTGGTTTATAGCGGTCGATTAAGGTAAATCGTAAATTTAAACCTAGATTTCCACAAGCTTCGGGTGGATTTCGAAACTAAAGAAGCTAAGCAAAGAGCGGTTGTTTCTGACCTAACTCCAAGTCGAAAATCTATTCAGAAAATAAACGTGTAGAAAGCTCTTTAATTGCTTGTTTGGACCCGGGTTCGATTCCCGGCGATTCCACAAAAAAACTCCTTAAGAAATTAAGGAGTTTTTTTTATGCCGCTATTTTCCGTTTCAAAATAAAAATGAATTACCAACAAAAGTATTCTACTTAGTAACTCGTTTAATATACCTTTTTTGGGGTCTTTTTTTATATAATTCATCCATATGCTTTTCATGCACTCTTCATGCACTATCCATGCCTTTGAGTAGGCTTTGATATACACCATGTCCCGTCCTGAAATAATTGAATCTGCTTTTAGTTTTTTAGCTCACTTGACTTTAATTTTAATTGATGTTAGCTGAATCTTCGATTTTCCTTGATAAAAAAAGTAACAAAATTCATTTCTGGGTTTATATTTGACCTTTTACTTTTTTAGCTCACTGACTTTTATTTTAATTGGTGTTCGCTGAATCTTCGATTTGTCTTGATAAAAAAAGTAACAAAAAAATATTCATGGGTTTATATTGTTTTTTTGGTATTCATGAATCTTTGATTTCACTACCTCACGATTTTTAATCAAAAAATCATCGTACAAATTTTATCTCACTTATACTTTTATTGTTATTGGTGTTCGATGAATCTTCGATTTCACAGCTTGAAAATTAATAGTTTTTTTTAAAGGATTGTTTTATTAAGATTGTCGAGCTACTTGATGAGATTCCTCCTTCGTCGGAATGACAAACTTACGTAATGTTGCATATCTTAATTACCCTTTTTGCTATTCCGACGAAGGAGGACACAAGCGATAGCCAACTGCGAAGATTTCAGTTAAAAAGGACAGGGCGTAGCAAGTACTACTTAAAATTATCTGGTGTAAATGGTGAAGCAAAAAGTTATTATGCTTTTTTACCACAAATTACACAAATTAGCGCAAATTAATTTGTGAAAATAAAGGTGGTATTGTAAAGAAACAGCAGAGGGGTTAAATTAATTTTTACTTTTTTAGCTCACTTGGCTTTTATTGTTAGTGGTGTTCGATAAATCTTTGATTTCACAGCTTGAAAATTAATAGTTTTTTTTAAAGGATTGTTTTATTAAGATTGTCGAGCTACTTGATGAGATTCCTCCTTCGTCGGAATGACAAACTTACGTAATGTTGCATATCTTAATTACCCTTTTTGCTATTCCGACGAAGGAGGACACAAGCGATAGCCAACTGCGAAGATTTCAGTTAAAAAGAACAGGGTGTAGCAAGTACTACTTAAAATTATCTGGTGTAAATGGTGAAGCAAAAAGTTATTGTGCTTTTTTACCACAAATTACACAAATTAGCGCAAATTAGCGCAAATTAATTTGTGAAAGTAAAGGGGGTATTGCAAAGAAACAGCAGGGGGTTAAATTAATTTTTACTTTTTTAGCTCACTTGACTTTTATTGTCATTGGTGTTCGATGAATCTTCGATTTCACAGCTTGAAAATTAATAGTTTTTTTAAAGGATCGTTTTATTAAGATTGTCGAGCTACTTGATGAGATTCCTCCTTCGTCAGGAATGACAAACTTACGTAATCTTGCATATCTTAATTACCCTTTTTGCTATTCCGACGAAGGAGGACACAAGCGATAGCCAACTGCGAAGATTTCAGTTAAAAAGGACAGGGCGTAGCAAGTACTACTTAAAATTATCTGGTGTGAATGGTGAAGCAAAAAGTTATTGTGTGTTTTTTTACCACAAATTACACAAATTAGTGCAAATTAATTTTTACTTTATTAGCTCACTTGACTTTTATTTTGACTGGTGTTCGATGAACCTCACTTCGTGTCGGTTTTCCTATCGCGATCCAGCTGCACGTCGTTCCTCTTCGAGTCTTGGATCACTCCCGCCTGCCAACGCCAAAATTCTCCCGTGATTATATGACTACAAATAGTAGGGCGAATTTAAAGTAGAAGGTTTTGGTTGTTCTATGGGTGTGACTGTTTTTAAAACAATTATAACGAGTCTCAAAGTGAATTCTAAATGACTATACAAGGCTATTAAATAAATAATCTCTACCAAAATTTATTGGTTATAATAGATTGTTTGTTTGTATAAGAGGCACTAAATTTTGTGATTTAGTATGGGCAAAATAGGCCTTAAAGGTCATTATCATCTTTAATGGTTATTGGTGAACCCTACTACTTTGATACTAAACACAATAGTTAGAGCTTTGTACCATAGATCCGCTTTTAGATGCATCAAAACTGATTTATAAGGTTTGAAAAAATGTACCGAACATTTTAAACATCAACATTATACTTTTAAAATTATGGCTCAGCAAAAAGGGATTATTAAACTGAAAGGCACTATCGGGGATATTACTTTCTACAAAACCAAAGATGGCCATATGGCCCGCGAAAAAGGAGGCATCGACGCCAAACGAATTGCCAATGATCCTGCCTTTCAGCGCACCCGTGAAAATGGTGCTGAATTTGGGAGAGCTGGTAAGGCAGGCAAAGTTTTGAGAACTTCAATACGATCACTGCTTTTGAATTCATCGGACAGCAGGATGGTCAGCCGGCTGACACAATCGATGATCAAAGTACTTCAAGCCGACAGTACCAGCGAACGCGGTATGCGAAATGTTATTGATGGAGAAGCTGAACTATTAAATGGCTTCGAATTTAATGTTAATGGAACATTGAGTTCCAGTCTGTTTGCAACCTACACCCCAACTATTGACCGTGTGAGCGGTGAAATCTCAGCTGTATTTGCTTCCTTCATACCCACAAATATGATTGCAGCGCCTGCTGGAACCACGCATTTTAAAATTATTTCGGCAGGTACTGAAATTGATTTTGAAGCCGAAACCTTTGTCGAATCTCATTCGGAAACCCTTCCTCTAGCATGGAATGCACAGCCAACATTAGCTATTAATCTAAGCAATATGGTGACAGCCAATAGTGTTAAGCCTTTATTTTTGGCTCTGGGAATGGAGTTTTATCAAGAGGTAAATGGAAAAATGTACTCCTTAAAAAATGGTACTTATAACCCATTGGCCTTGGCTGCTGTAAGCGGTTTATAGGATGGTTTTGGTATTGACGAGAACTTATTTCCCTGAAGGAACTAATGGAAAACTTGTCTATGATGGCAAAATAATCTGTAATACAATTGAATTGCCATGGAAGGACAATATTAGTCAAGTTTCCTGTATTCCAGAAGGGGAATATTTTATTCAAAAGCGATACAGCAGAAAATTTAGATGGCATTTAGAAATACTAGATGTGCCTCAGAGAAATCTAATTCTGTTTCATCCTGCGAATCATGCTTTAACTGAGCTCAACGGCTGTATTGCTCCAGTAACTCAACTTTCTGGTCAAGGACGCGGACTCCAATCCAGACTTGCCTTTGCAAAGCTTAAGAAATTGGTTTTTTCTCAACTTGATGCGAAAGAGAGTGTGCTGCTGCTTGTTCAGTCTTATGCTGAATAGGGCTATGGGCGGTGAGCTATGGGTGATGGGCAATGTGTAATGAGTAATGAGTGATTTGTAATTGTTATTAGCAGTGAATCTTTTGGTGGACATTCTCACTATAACTGCTGCTGGCTTTGTGAAATTTTAATTTAAAAAAATGTATTTATGTCTATTTTAAAAAGAGCTGCGGCTCGTACTCCAAAGTTTTTTAAAATTCTTCGAAATATCGGACTTGCCGCAGCGGCTGTTGGCGGCTGTTTGGTTACTGCTCCGATTGGGCTGCCTGTGGCAGTGGTTACCATAGGGGGTTATCTGGCTGTTGCCGGTGGCGTGCTCTCTGCTGTGAGTCAATTGACAACTGATACTAATTCGTATCCAGATGCAGAGTAATAACAGTCCGCTAGTTGGTACTGCCAGCGGTACTTTTTTGAGTGTGCTGCCCAATCTGCACTCAGAAGATGTTTTGAAAACAATTGTTCTGGCTGCTTTGGGAGCGATTGTCAGTTTTAGTATTTCGATACTGCTTAAAAAGCTGATTCGGAATAAGGAAAAATAAAAGTGGTTTTATTTTATAAGCTCAGTTCTTCGGAATTGGGCTTTTTTTTTATTTTTTGGAGGAAAGAGGAAAAGAATGCATACATTAGGTAATGTTCGGTTCACTTTACTCAGGGGGGCTTCGCTCCCCGCAATGACAGAAGGTCATTATTTAGATGTTTGTTTCTGCTTAGATTTTTTTACCGCAAATTGCACAAATTATCACAAATTTTTACTGATTAGACGACGAGTTATGAATGGTTGATTTTAAATTTTGAATGATGAATACCTATATTTAGTTCTCGCAAAGGCGCTGAGACGCAAAGAAATCAATTCTGAATTTTGCCTCTTTGAGAGAAATAGTAAAGCCTAACTTAATACTATTATGCGCCCTACCGCAGGAGGGAAATTATTAAAGTTATCCGATGATTAATAGTTGTACCTGCTCTAATTTTAGTCCTGTATATGAACAAAATTCTTCAATACTAATGAATTGATGTTCCTCTTTGTTTAGTTTTTTTCGAATGTCTATTAGAAGTAATCTTGAATACTTATAACTTTTGCCAGTAATTCTTTGAATGTCTTTCGGATAAATGCAAACTCTTTTTTGTTCTATTTTCATATTTGATACTACAAATTGTTTTTACTTTGAATTTGCAATTAGCCTATCTTAATAATTGATGGTTAACTTCTATTCCTGTATGTACAATTTAAAATTTGTGCTTTAAATTGTCATGAACAAAATTGTAGGTTTTGATGGTTTTTATATCACAAGGGGTTCACAAGTTGTGAATGAATATTTTGTTTTTTTAGTCCGCTGGATTTTTATTTTAAGTGGTGCTCGATGTGTTTTCGATTTGCCTTGATAAAAAAGTAACAAAAAAATATTCATGGGTTACTATTGTTTTTTTTGTATTCATGAATCTTCGATTTCACTGCCTGAAAATTAATAGTTTTTTTTAAGGATTGCTTTACTAAGATTGTCGAGCTACTTGATGAGATTCCTCCTTCGTCGGAATGACAAACTTACTTGATTTGCATATGTCAATTACCCTTTTTGCTATTATGACGAAGGAGGACACAAGCGACAGCCAACTGAGAAGATTTCAATTAAAAAGAACAGGGTCTGGTAAGTACTACTTAAAATTATCTGGTGTAAATGAAAGTTATAGTGCTTTTTTTTACCACAAATTAACACAAATTAGCGCAAATTAATTTGTGAAAGTCAGGTGGTGTTTATTGTAAAGGAACAACAGAGGGGGGAAAATTAATTTTTACTTTTTTAGCTCACTTGGCTTTTATTTTGATTGGTGTTCGATGAACCTCACTTCGTGCCGGTTTTCCTATCGCGATCCAGCCGTTCGTTGTTCCTCCTCGACTCTCGGATCACTCCCGCCTGCCAACGCTAAAAAATCTCCCGTTATTTTATGACTAAAAATAGTAGGACGAAGTTAATCCAAGATAATTTTTGGTAAAAAGAACTGGGTCTGGCAAGTATTACTTAAATTATCCTAACTTAATGAACTAAGCAGTTACCAGCTGCAAACGAGCATTAGAGTGATATGTTAATTACAGTTATAATCAAAACAAAAGAGTAAGCAGGAAACTATATTGATTTGTTTAATTCTTTTATGAAGTAGCTTGGCGAAATACCTGTGCGGTTATTGAAGGCTCTTGTGAAATTTTGTGTTGAACCAAATCCTACTTCTACCCCTAATGCTTTATTGGTGTACTGGCGGAATTTCTTTTCGGTTTTGAGCAGTTCTACAATGTGGTCTATTTTTAGATCGCTCACATATTCTATAGTCCCTTTATTGCGGTATTTCATAATGATTTTTGAAACGTATTTGGTATTTGTACTTAATAATGAAGCTAATTTGATTAGACTCATCTCTTTCTCCAGATACTTTTTTGAGTTTTCGAATTTTTCAAGTTTTATCAGAATTCCCAGCACAACTTCGGAACTTATATCGAGCTCTGTTACTTTATTCCCACTTGATGCCGGTACAGCTGTCTCCTCAGGACTCCTATTGCCACCTGTTTTTTTATTTTCGTCTACTATAAATGGAATTGCCGCTTCTGGCTGCCGGTTCATCAATTCATCGAATAATCTTTTGTTTTTATGGCGTCTGTAAACCAGAATAATAATTATCAAAGCCAATATAGATATAATCAGGACCGCTGCATTTTCGATATCCTGATTGGCCAGAATTAACTTTTTGGCATCGTATTCTTTAAATATTTTTCTTATAAGATATTTGTAATGGGAGTTCATTACACGATCCACTTTTAAGAGCTTGCTGGTATAGTGTAATTGTGCTTCCTTATCCTTTTTCTTTACATAATAATCCAGTATCAATGCATAAGCCTCTATTAAATCTGGGCGTATGTAATTTTGTTTTTGAAAAGCTTCATCTACTTTTTTGAAATAGGGCAATGCTTTTTCTTTTTGATTTTGAGCCCAATACGTTTTTCCGATATAAAAATAGGCTATCGTTTCGTTTGTAAAATCTTTATTTTTTTCAATAGCTGTCAAAGCTGCTTTTAATTTTTTTTCGGCATCATTATAATTGTGCAGACAATATTGATTAATGCCTTCCGATAGGATGAAGTAAGGTTCCATTTCTGTTATTTTAAACAGCTGACCAGCATTTTGTCCTATTTGATTTGTCTGGCCAGATAATTGGTAATTACCGATTTTATTGTAGCATAATCCCAATGAATGAAGTGAATTGAGATAAGCGCGTTCATTTTCTTCTTTGAAATAGACAACACATTCCTTGAATAGCGCTATAGCTTCATTATAATAACCAAGATAGTATTTTGTCAGTGCTATTCCATATTTTACTTTGTAAATAAGATACTGGTTATTTGTGTGGGAAATATACTGATTAGCAATAATATAATTATCCAAAGCTTTCATTTGTTCATTACGGTCATATTGCACGATTCCTTTTGTCATATATGACGAACCAATTAACTCAATCTCTTCTGTCTGTTTAGCTGCTGTTATTGCACTGTCAGCATAAATTAATCGTAATTTTTTATCAAATAGATAAATGAAAGTTTTATAGGCTTGCGCCATCTGACTAAAGTTCTTTTCCGATTTTGCTTTTGCTAACCAAGATTGTGCATACAATTGTTCCCGAATACTATTCCTGTCATTGTAACTTATTTTATCGCTAAAGTATTTATAGCTTTTAGAAGATAAACTGTCCGGAAATTTAAAATTCTTTTGCTGTGCATTTCCACAACAATAAAACCATATTACTAATATGAAGATGTAATTATTTTGCATTGCTATAAAAAGGGATGAATTAGATAAAATGGGAAAATATAAAATGAAAGCTATGAAAGCCCTATTTGTCAAAAATAAATGTAGCTAAAATAAAACAGAAAACACAATGGGCTGCACCGTTAAATAAAATTAGGCGATATAGTTTTAAGTTGTTGAAAATCTCTGTTTTATTATAAAACTTATTGTGTTCAATTCCAGAATTACACATTTTGAATTCTAGAATCGAACAATAGTCTGGTTGTGCAGTTCTTACCTTCAGGTTAGTTTTGCCTTGAATTCAATCGGTTTTGTTATGAGCAAAACCACTACTGTTCTTATTACCCCGGGAGAAACGAACTGATTAAAAAAGTAATCAGTAACTATTAAACATTAACAAAGATGAAAAAAATATTTTTGTACCCTATCCTTTTGACAACCATGATCATTTCATTTTCTTTTGAATCTTATAGCATGCATTCTTCAATGACTGCCAGAATACCGCATTCCTATTTTGAAAATAAAAATGAAATTAATTTAAGCGATTCACTGGCTCCTATTCGTGTAAGTTATGCTGAAATTGACCCTGATTGGAAGATCTTTATAGGCCACATTTTTGGATTAGGCTAAGCTTCAGTTTTAACGGCTTGATTTATCTAGAAATGATAGTTAATTATTATGTTTAAACAACTGGAAGACCGTTCATAAGAACGGTCTTTTTTAGTTTTCATCTGCATTGTCCATTCGGATAATGAGTTTATTTTTGAGGGTATTCAGGAATTTGGTTCTTTCTGATTTTCTGTTTCGGATTTCTAAAAAGACTCTATGGAATTGTCCCAAATCAATTTCAAAAGCGGATTCGAAAAAGGATGTGACTTCTTTGAGTCCTGATGTGCCATTATTGATTACTCCTTCGGTATGGAGCGCGTAAATCAATTCTATTAATTCAACTTTTGATCCTGTCCACTTTTGTTTTTTGTTTAATGAAGCAAGTGCTGTATAATTGCTATTCATACTCTCTAATTTCTCTTCCAAAAATTTTTTTATTAAATCGTTGGCCAAAATTTGGGCTACTTTGTAATCATGTGAGGTTGTGAATTTTTGATCTGCCTGAAAATAAAAGCTGTCCAGCGTCATTTTGATATCGTATTCGCCACGTACAAAATATTTGATATCAAGACACCTATTTCCTGTTCGGTAGTATTTATAAAACTCCAGATTGTCATTAAAAAAAGATACTAATTTAGTTAATTCATTATTATAGTATTTTCGTATTGCTTTTTTAGAACCAAAAGGTTTATTGGTTTCGATATTGTAAATTTCATTGTAATAAATCAAGTTGCTTGCAAACTGTGGTTTGATTTCGCGGAAGAATCTAATCTCCTCTACTTTGTTTTTGAATTTGTATTTTAAGGAAAATGACTTTAGCTTTTCTAAACCCTCTATCATAATCTTCATAGCGTGTTCGGCGTAAAGAACCGAATCATTCCTTTGTACAGGTATCAATTCTAACTTGGACTCTAACTCTGACTTAAGGGATTCTGAAAACAATTTAATCATTGAATGTTATAGATTTAGCTGATTACCTATATGCAAGTAATCGGCTACAAATCTATTTAAGTACAGCATTAGTTGCAAATAATGTACTATGTGATTCCAGAATTGCGATGTTAAATTCCCGAATTGCATAGTAGTAATTCGATAAAAATTATTAATCTAAAAAAATCACTATTTTAATTCTTCCAAAAATCTCCCTATTCAATTCCAGAATCCAGCACTATACTTTTAGTTTCCAAATTTTATAATCTCTAGTTTTGATTGAGTTTACATAGCAAACCTTCCCATGCTAACCGAAAACAACTCTCATGAACAAAGGATCAAACCAACAAAGAATTAGAGATTTGTACCACATGCTCTTCGAGATGGCAACAGGAAATCTTATGTTTCGATTACAGCAAAGTGTTCCAGCAGATGAACTCGATGAACTTGCAGCTATACTGAATTCAGTTGCAACAGAAATGCAATCCAAAATTGTTACCTCGGGGTTTATAAATCTGCATTACAGCTATCAAAACCTTATTCAGCATACCTGTATTTTGGATAATTACTTTACTATTCAAGGCTTTAGTTCTAATTTACCTTTGGCATTAGGATTGCCATCCGAACAATTGTTTAAAAAGAACTTTGATGAAATTCTGGCCATACAAATCCATCCGTTATGGAAAAGCATCAGCAATCAAATAGTCGATGACGACAGCTTTCACAGTACCATTCAACTGCTTTTTATAACTGCAGAAAACCAAATTATCCCCACTTTTTGTACAGTCTCAAGAGTACTTTATAGCAATACAATCATAATTAGTTCTATTACTACTCACCTTCAAGATAGCTTGTCAGATCATACAAACACAATAAACCTTGGTTTGCCAAGACCAACTGAAGCAGCAATTATCCAAAACGTGTACGACTACATTCTTAATAATCTGGAAGACCCGCTACCAAGTGCCAAAGTTTTAGCAAAAATGTTCGGAACAAATGAATTCAGGCTAAAAGATGGTTTCCGGCATTTTTTTAATACCAGTATTTATCAGTTTTATACTGAAGAAAGATTAAAACGTGCCCATCTTTTAATTCAACAGACAGCAATTCCTATAAAGGAAATTGCCTTTATGTGTGGTTTTAATGATTATACCAATTTTTATAAGTCTTTTAAAAAAAGATTTAAATATGCTCCTAGTGAGGTGAAGCGTACTTCCGTTTTGGAATAAATAAGTTAAACCCGATGGAAGAACTTATTCGTTGTAAATAAGCGTCAGAGTGATATTGATACTCTTTACTTTTTTAGCTCACTTAACGCTAATTTTAATTGGTGTTCGCTGAATCTTCGATTTGCCTTGATAAAAAAAGTAACAAAAAAATATTCATGGGTTATTATTGTTTTTTTTGTATTCATGAATCTTCGATTTCACTGCCTCACGATTTTTAGTCAAAAAATAATCGTACAAATTTCCTCTATCGCGATCCAGCCGCTCGTCGTTCCTCCTCGTCTCTTGGATCACTCCCGCCTGCCAACGCTAAAAATTCTCCCGTGATTTTATGATTAAAAATAGTAGGGCGAAGCTAATCCAAGATAATTTTTACTTTTTTAGCTCACTTGGCTTTTATTTTGATTGGTGTTCGATAAATCTTTGATTTAGCTGCCTGACAATTAATAGTTTTTTTTAAAGGATTGCTTTACTAAGATTGTCGAGCTACTTGATGAGATTCCTCCTTCGTCGGAATGACAAACTTACTTGATTTGCATATGTCAATTACCCTTTTTGCTATTATGACGAAGGAGGACACAAGCGACAGCTAACTGAGAAGATTTCAGTTAAAAAGAACAGGGCGTAGCAAGTACTACTAAAATTATCTGGTGTAAATGGTGAAGCAAAAAGTTATTATGCTTTTTTACCACAAATTACACAAATTAGCGCAAATTAATTTGTGAAAGTAAAGGGGGTATTGTAAAGAAACAACAGAGGGGGTTAAATTAATTTTTACTTTTTTAGCTCACCTGACTTTTATTGTTATTGGTGTTCGATGAATCTTCGATTTAGCTGCCTGACAATTAATAGTTTTTTTTTAAAGGATAGCTTTACTATGATTGTCGAGCTACTTGATGAGATTCCTTCTTCGTCGGAATGACAAACTTACATGATTTGCATATGTTAATTACCCTTTTGCTATTCCTAAAGGAGGACACAAGCGATAGCCAACTGAGAAGATTTCAGTTAAAAAGAACAGGGCGTAGCAAGTACTACTCAAAATTATTTGGTGTAAATGGTGAAGCAAAAAGTTATTATGCTTTTTTACCACAAATTACACAAATTAGCGCGAATTAATTTGTGAAAGTAAGGGGTATTGAAAAGAATCAACAGAGGGGTTAAATTAATTTTTACTTTTTTAGCTCGCTTGACTTTTATTGTTATTGGTGTTCGATGAACCTCACTTCGTTTCGGTTTTCCTATCGCGATCCAGCCGTTCGTCGTTCCTCCTCGTCTCTTGGATCACTCCCGCCTGCCAATGCTAAAAATTCTCCCGTGATTTTATGATTAAAATAGCAGGGCGAAGCTAATCCAAGATAATTAGAGTTAAAAAGAACAGGTTAAAAAGCAACACTTTTATAATTGCATAGTATAATTCCCAAATCACCATTCCTTACCGTTTTTATTCACAGAATTTTACAAGACTAAAAATCAAGAAAATGAAATTAAGTACAATTTTTGTAAAAAACTATCAGACCCTTATAAGCTATTTGTTTATACTTCTTTTTGTATATGCTGCGGTCAGCAAAATACTTGATTTTCAAAATTTTCAGGCGCAATTGGGACAGTCACCGCTTTTAAGTCCATTTGCAGATTATGCAGCTGTTGGCGTATTAACCTTAGAATTGGTAATAGCTGTTCTATTGGCAGTTCCCATTTTTAGGTATTACACACTTCACGCAGCAGTTTCACTAATGGTACTTTTTACAACCTATATTATCATCATTCTCAATTTCAGTTCTTTTGTTCCCTGCTCCTGTGGTGGCATACTTGAAAAATTAGGATGGAAAGAACATCTTATATTCAATACTTCATTTGTGGTTCTGGGGATCATAGCCATTATTCTACATTCAATTACAAAGCAAGTGCTATTTCGATTAGTAACGCTACTATTTATAAGTTCAACATTCATCGTAGGGCTATTTCTTTTCTCTGAAGACATTATGCAAAAAGAAAATCCATTTATCCGCAGCTTTCCACAAGGTACCGCTTCAAAAGTAGCAGGCATTGATTTACTGAACACTTCGTATTATGTCGCAGGAACAGGTAAAGGAAAAATCTATCTAGCCAATCGCTTGGCTCCATTGCAGATTCTTGAAATCGATACTAATCTGAAAAGCAAAAAACTCTCCACTATCCTGCTGGATCGTGAAAACTTCAAATTTCAAGCGGTCGAGGTACGGGTGTCCTATCCTGATTTTTATCTATATGATGGCACTGTACCAGTAATTTATAAAGGTAAAGTTGCCGATTGGAAAGCCAAAGTAATCAGTGATAAACAATTCTATTTTTCGGATATACAATTTATAAATACCAACCTCATCGCCTTTCGTACTCAAAAACAATACTCTGGCGAAAATATTTTAGCCACAATCAGCCATAATGATACGCTACAGATCAAGTACAATCAACGGGTACTACAGAAACAGATGGATGGTATTTTTGATACTGACGGAACATTCCAATACAGCCCTGAACAGAAAAAACTAGTCTATACCTACTACTATCGCAATGAATATATAGTTACTGACGAGAACCTAAATGTTCAGCATCGTGCGCATACGATTGATACCACTTCAAAAGCAAAACTAAAAGTGGTTAAAATAAAGCAATCAGGAGATAGTAAACTTGCAGCGCCACCTTATATGGTTAACAGGCATACGACTATTACCAATAACCTGTTGTTTGTTAATTCAGTATTGCGGGGCAGATATGAGGATGCTGCCGTTTGGAAAAATGCAACCGTTGTCGATGTCTATGATATTACTAAACAAACGTATGTATTGAGTTTTTATGTATTTGATGAAGAAGGATTCAAAATGAAAAATTTCTTTGCCACAAGGGATGCACTGTATGTGATTTCGGGGCATTTTCTGCTTAAGTATGGGTATGGGGAGAGGATTAGATCGAAGTTGGGGAAGTTTGAATTATGAATTGTGAATTACGAATTATGAATTATGAATTGTGGATTACGAATTATGAATTATGAATTACGAATTATGAATTGTGGATTGTGGATTGTGAATTATGAATTACGAATTATGAATTACGAATTATGAATTGTGAATTGTGGATTGTGGATTGTGGATTGTGATAGTGAGGTTGCTTCGTTCCTCGCAATGACTTGTGTTGGGTGATAGTGTTGCTTTATATGGATTGTGGAGTTACTTGTGGGGATTCTTCCTTCGTCAGAATGACAAGATTGGGGGAAGGATGAATTGTGAATTATGAGTTATGAATTACGAATTACGAATTGTGATAGTGAGGTTGCTTCGTTCCTCGCAATGACTTGTGTTGGGAATTACGAATTACGAATTGTGATAGTGAGGCTGCTTTGTCACGTACTTCGCAACTCCCGCAATGATAAGATTAAAAATATGACATTAAAATATACTGGCCAGTAGCAGGACCAAAGATCGAAAACCTGTAGAAAAGAGTAGATCACATTTAATAAATTTTAATTTAAGTAATTATGAAAACAAATCTTTTAAAAATGTTTGTGCTGCCGTTAGCAGCATTTGCATTAGCAAGTGCAGGTGCTGTTAGCACCAATGTATCCAGTAAAAGCAAAACAGCTTTGCCGATAGTAGCATACATTCACAATCCATCAGTAAATGATTGTGACGAAGTAGAAGTCGAGTGTAGCCCTGGAACAGGTGCAGCATGTCTAAGTTCAGGCTTTACAGCTTATGCAAAAAACGCACAAGGCAAATGTGTGGCGCAATTGCATTATAATAATTAAGCCTTTATTTTCCTTTGTGAAAGATAATGCAGTTTCGAATATAAGAAACTGCATTATATTTTTAGCTACTCAAAGCTTGTGCCTTTCGAAATCCACGATTCGGAAGTTTTGTCTTTTAAAAAATAGTCAAACCATTGCTGTACCCGATGTGTTAAATCTATTTGATTTTCTGGATTTGCTATAGAATGCTCTTCCTCTGGATATCCAAGAAATATATTCTTTACCCGCAATCTGCGCAAAGCCAGATAAAAAGCAACACTTTGGTGCATCGGAACAATCCGATCATTTTTACCTGCCCACAATAGCAAGGGTGTTTTTATTTTATCAGCGTGCATTATTGGGGAGTTCCGCAAATACCCTTCCTTGTCGGCATACAGTGATTTTCCCATGCGCCATTGCTGACTTTCAAACCGCCAGATATCAGACAGCATATTTCTATTTTGTCCTATATTAAAATACAATTCAATAGGATCACTAATCCCTGCACCTGAGACTGCGGCTGCAAATAAGGCACTTTGTGTAATAATAAAATTGGTTTCAAAGCCTCCAAACGAATGTCCAATTAATCCAATTTTATCTTTGGCTACAATCCCTTTTTCTATAATAGCCGTCACTCCTGCCGTCATACAATCAACAGCAGAAATACCAGGATTGCCCAATTGATAATTAATATCTGGCAGCAGTACAAAATAACCATTAAGGGTAAAATTAGTTATATTAAACCCCTCTGCGTTTAATAATGATGGATTCGCGTAATCATATACGTGCTTAGATAATGCGTCATAGATATTCACTACCATAGGGTATTGCTTTGCTGCATCATAATGAGCAGGGTAAAACAAGGCTCCTTTTAAAGGCTCTCCTTTACTATTCTTGTAAGCAATCAATGCTGACCTCCCATAATAATACTTCTTTTGTTGTTTATTGGATTCAAACAGCAATTTGGGAGACCTATGATCATCTGACAGGAACAGCAGTTTTGGTGATTGATCAAAACGCTGTTTTGTATATACGTAATTCCCCTTTTCACTTTTTAGCAGATCGGTAATTTTACTGGCTTCAAAAACCAGTTTTTGCACTTTGCTTCCAGAGGTAAGCAGGTAATAGCCCGTTGCATAATCCGTCTGCCTCTTGGCTTCTAACAGCAGGTCTTTCGACAGATCATAGACATAAGGATTTCTACCCTCATAGTTTGCAATTTTGAAACCCGCATTTTCAACGGCTGCAATCCGAAAGCTCGTTTGCTGCTCTTTTCCTGTAGTCAATCTTCGAAAATTAGAACCATCCAAAGCTACGCACCAAATATCAAACTCATCATACAACAGCACACTTTTACCATCTGCGCTCCAGCCTGGATTGCCATATACATCAAATTGATGCGGTGCATTAGTACTCGAATTATCCCAATTGGTTACTATGCCTTGGGTCATATTGCGATGACTCCCTGCATCAATATCATAAATCCACCAATTTTTATTCCGATAATAGATGATGGTATTTCCAAATGCCGAAAAGCCAATTTGATTCGGATCATGGGATTGATGCTCCAAAAGCAGCTTTTCCTTCCCAGTCCAGATGTCTTTAAGATAGTAATCCACGTTTTCATAGTAGGTATTTTCTAAGCCATAACAATATGCGTTAGAGAGCAATGCATAATCCTGCTTTGGACTTAGCCTCTTTTGTGGCAAGGCATCACTGCTGACAATACTAAATTGATTTTTCTCCGGATGCCAACAAGCCAATTTAGGCAGTTCTCCCTCGGACGTTTCGAACTGCTGGGAAGGGTAGATCTGTTTATCTGTTCCATTCCATACCTCTGCCCTATTATCCTCCTTTTTCAATTCAGACAGTGACTTCAAAGCAGCCCAAAAAAACACTTGGCTGCCGCTTTCAGATAGAGACAGCTTAAACCGATCATATATAGCAAAACCATCTTTAAAACCTATAGTTTTCTGAGTATCAAATGTAAAAAGCTGCTGGTCTGCAATCCGATACTGCTGTATTACTTTTGTTTTTGCAACAGTATCTGTTTCCAATAGATAGGCTGCCGATTTTCCATTCGCCTGCCATGTTAATTGATAAAAGGAACCGCCCTTACTTTGAGTAATAATCCGTTTAGAGTGGTCCTCAAAATTAATAATGCCTATCGAATGCTGACTGCCATTTGTAACAGTAAACAGCATCCCGTTTTTCTTCGGATTCAATACATAATCCGTAACATTGGATATACTGTCTATTACTGCTCCTTTTTGATTTCTGATCTTAATCAGGCTAATGGTATTCCTCCCCTTATTACTGGTCAGGATGTATTTGCCTCCCACTAACAAATCATACCGCTTAACATCCGGGAACAACTGTATTTTTGCAGAACGCAATTCAGTCACCTGCAAAACAGCATTAGGCAACAGGCAGGCAAAAATATCTTCGCTTCCAAACTGCCCATTCTTGCCTTTCGGAAAAGTATAAGTTGTATTTCCGCTAGTTCTTTTTAAAAACAACGTATCATTATGATCCTGATAAGTCATTTCAAAACTGACCCAATTCCCTCGATTTGAAAGTCCTTTCGTCCATAAAGTGCCCCACTTGCCATAATCTGCTTCTTTCAAATCCCTCTTTTGTGGCTCCTGTCCCACCATAGGACAAGAGCACAGCAAAAAAGTACTAATTAAAAATAAAAAAAAGTGGTATTTCGTTCTAACTAGCATCTCATCCATTTAGTAACTTGGATTTTGTGGATTCAAATTCGGATTCGAACTCAATTCCAATGCGGGTAATGGCCACAGTTTATCTTCGGTATTCCAGCCGGGTTTGGAGATTGACAAAACAGCATCGAGTTTCCCCAATCGTTTCAGATCAAAAAAGCGCTGCCCAAATTCTGTAAACAGTTCAAATCGCCGTTGTTTCAATACATCCGCCGCAATTTCATCCGCCGTAATGGCGCTTGTATTGGGCAATCCAGCTGTATGGCGGATCAGATTCAGATCGTCTTTGGCACTGATGAGTTCTCCCTGTCTTGCTCTTGCTTCTGCCCGAATCAGATACTGCTCTGCCAAGCGCAATACAATCGAATACTCTACAGAACTTCCTGTGTAATTTTCTTCTTTGTACTTATAGGCATGATACCAAGCAGTAACTCCATCGGTTACGGCTTTTGTCCAATGCACTTTTCTTTGGTCGTTGGCTTCAAAAGCATCAACAAAATCGGCTCTCAACCCCACAATAGAGGGCGGTCCTGCTGTAAAAATATACAAGCTCCCTTCAGCTGTATTCTTGCCATCAACATCGGGCATAAATTGCCAAATCGTGGTGCTACTTTCTTTCAAAAAAATCTTATCCAAATCGGTTTCCCAAACATAAAGCGGACTGTTGATAACAGCCGATGCCTCATTCGCTGCTTCGGCATACAATCCCATATACAGATACACTCTAGCCAAGACCGCCGAGGCCGCGCTTCGGTTAGGACGCACGCGCTCCTCCGAAACATAGTCTTCTGGCAATAACGTAATCGCTTCGGTAAGATCATTTACGATATACGTATATACCGCAGCACTTGCCGTTCTTGTCACTTTACTGTTTTTTTCATAATCCGTAGTAGTGATATAAGGCACGTCTCCATACAGATTTACCAGATAAAAATGAAGCAGTGCCCTGATAAATAACGCTTCTCCCTTTAACTGACTGCGCCCAGATTCAGGCAAAGAAACCGACTGATCTACCCCTTCAATAATAGCATTGGCAGCATAAATCTGATTGTAGCTTTGGTTCCAAATATCGCCTACTCCAGACACACCCGCATAAAGCGAATTAGCATAAAAATCAGAAATTTTATCCTGCTGATAATAATCAAACTCATCAGTATACTGCCCCAGATAACAGGAAACTCCAACAGCGCTTCCTGTCAGGACACCAGCATCCCGCATCTTGGCATACAATCCAGCCATAGCAGCATTGGCAGTAGCCATATCTTCAAAAACGGCTTCTTTGGTCAGTTGTGATTTAGGCAAATCCACATCCACAAAACTGTCGCAGGACAGTACTAAAAACAGGATAATCCCTGTGATTATAAAATATTTCAGAGCAGTAAATACAGTATTCATAGCTTTATTTTTTAGATTAAAAAGTTAGTTGTACGCCTGCACTGTAAACCTGCAGCGGCGGTAAGTATCCTGTATATTTAAATTCGGGATCGCCTCCTTTGTACGGAGTACATGTCAACACGTTTTGTCCCTGTAATGACAATCGACAGCTGGCTTTCTTTGTCTGCAGCGGCAGCATATAGCTCAGTTCTATATTTTTCAAACGGAGATACGAACCATCAACAATCATGGCATTGCTATTCAAATAATTGTTATACGCAGTGACCGCCGGTCTATTGCGTCCAGAGGTATACATTTGATAGGGTGCTATATCTCCCGGCTTTTGCCACGCATTAACCAGATCCTCCTGCTGATTAAAAAAACTGCCTCCCTGTACTGAGGGACTCCAATCGTAATTTTTTTGTTTTACAAACTGAAACAGAAAATCCAATTGCCAATTTTTATACTGTAGTACATTTTGTAATCCTCCGTAATATTCAGGTGTCAAATCCTCCACTCTTTTTTTATCATCCAGAGCAGTAATTTTGCCATCACCATTGACATCTTCTACTTCAAACAATCCCGTTTGCGGATTGACCCCTTTATAATTATAAACTTTTACAATACTGGTTGATTCTCCAACAATGTATCGGTTCGAATAGGTTGAACCTTCTAATCCTGGAAACGAAAGCAGTTTATTTTTCGCTGCCGAAATATTAAAATTGCTTGTCCATTTAAAATGGGTGCCGCTGTAATTTACCGTGCGCAGAGTCAATTCCAGACCCGAGTTCTGTACAGTGGCGTCCAGATTGGCATTTATTGACGTAAATCCAGTAGTCCCCGGCAATGGGATTCCTACCAGCTGATTCGAAGATTGATTCCTATAATGGGCTAACGTTAGAAAAAGTCTGTCCTGAAAAAATCCTGTTTCCAAAGCCACTTCGAACTTCTGACTGCTTTCCCAGCCAAAGTCAGGATTGAATAAACGGGTTGGATCTAAACCCACTGCATTTTGATAATTGAGCCCCGAAGAGGCATAGGTATCCAAAAACTGGTAATCCCCTATCTGGTCATTCCCGCCAGTTCCATAACTGGCACGCAGTTTCCCGAAGCTTACAACGGAATTGTTTTTCAGAAAATTTTCATTCGAAAATAACCATGCAGCCCCTATCGCTCCAAAAGCGGCAAACTGTTTTCCGGGACCAAAGCGGCTTGATCCATCCCTCCTACCCGTCAGATTCACAATGTATTTCTCTTGGTAATTATAATTAATCCTTCCAAAAAAGGCTTGGTATTTATATATGGTTTCATCACTTGCAATCACATACTTATCAGTGGCCGAAGCCAAATCGGTAATCAGGCTGTTGCTTGAAAAACCTACCCCATACTGATAGAGTCTGGACGAACGCTGCTGCTGTGCCGTAGCTCCAACCAGGATATCTATTTTACTGTTTTCAAAATTATGGCTCCAATGCAGTTGCGGTTCCACGATCCAAGATTGTCTGGCTGTAGCATTCGTATATAAGATCGAGTTATCACTGCCAATTTCATAAGCAGGATTGTAAATCGTGGAGGGGATTATTTGTTGTTCGCCATTATTTAAATCTGTAAATCCCAAATTGGCTTTGAGTTCCAGACTGGGTACTACTTCATAACTCAGTACGGCATTGGTTACCAGATCATTTGTTTTTGCCGTGCTAAAACTCTTGAGCGGTGCCAATGGATTTTGGAACGTATTATTCTCATAATTCAGTTCCCCATTCTCATCGTACAAAGCAGGAGCGTTAGGTGCCAGATTTCTTGCTTTACGCGTCAAATCTTCTGTGGGCTGTACATTTTGCTGAAAGCTGTATCCTGCCGAAAAAACAAGCTTGAACTTTTTATCCTCACTGGCATGATTCATATTAAAATGAACCGCTGTCCGGTCATAGCCAAAGTCCCCAGGAATTACTGTGGTTTCAGATCGATACGTGCCACTGAGGAGGTATTGTGTCAAGTCCGATCCTCCAGATACGACACCCTGCATGCTGAAAATAGTGGCTGTGCCTCCCAATAATTCTTCCTGCCAGTCGGTATAACGGTTTTGATCCCAACTGCCATTCACATCGTAGGCCGTTCTTGGATAGGCAGTAATTTTATCATTGACAAAACCTTGCCTACGCATGTTCAGATAGTCTTGGGTATGCATCATATCCACCATCTTGGTAACCTTGCCAATCCCAGTAGAAGCAGTAACACTCACTTTGGTTTTACCTGCTCTTCCTTTTTTGGTGGTAACTAATACCACTCCATTGGCTCCACGGGAACCATAAATAGCGGTAGCATCGGCATCTTTTAATACTTCGATGCTTTCTACATCGGATGGGTTAATACTGTTGAGCGGACTGGTAGGAGTCGCCATTCCGGGAGTCGTATCGCTATAGCCAATGGTTTCAGAGGAATATGGGACACCATCTATAATATATAGCGGTTCGTTGCCATTTGCCCGAAGGCTGTTGAGTCCCCTTATTTTGATCGTAAAACCACCTCCCGCTGTACCACCATCCTGTATGATATCGACACCTGCCATGCGTCCCTGCATCGTGGCTAACACATTCGATACAGGCTGTGATTCGATGTCTTTGGCAGTGATGCGGGCAATACTCCCTGTGCGTTCGCTTTCCTTGACCGAATAATAGCCCGCATTAATCTTTACTTCTTTGAGTGTGGTGGCATCTGCCTGCAGAACCACATTAATAACAGGCTGGTCATGAACGGCAACAAATACTGTTTTGAAGCCTACATACGAAAATACCAAAGTGTCTTTTGGGGAGGCAAAAAGATTGTACTCACCGTTATAATCCGTTACAGTGGCTGTTTTAGTTTTGTTTTTTATCGCAATGCTTACGCCGGGCAACGGATTGCTGCCATCGGTGACAGTTCCCTGAATTTGAAATTGCTGTGATTGTAGTTTGTTTTGCCTGAGAAAAGGATTGGCCTGAAGAGGAGAAAAAGACAGTATGCTACCCATTATAATTAGGTAATAAAAAGCCCTGCCCCCCTTGTAAAATGAAATATTTTTCATAGTATTGGGTTGGTTAATTGAAACGTTGGTTTTGTTTGGCTATAGGTCCTCTCAGTAGTTGTCCAGACGGCTAGAGGGCCTTTTTTGTTTGCTTTAATAGCCTGTGCTCAATACTAATTCAAAATAGAGAAATAGCACAGGCCTTAATTACATATTCTTTGTTTTTAAATCATAGGCAAGCTGGTGTTAGCGGTTAGGTTAGCAACTAATTGACTGCGAGACTATGAAAAATATGAAGGGGATTAGCTAGGAATCATCTGAGATTTTGCCAATAAAAAAGGCGCGGAACTCAGCTTACTGCACTAGAGGTATTGGCCATACCTTACCACAAATAAGTGAGCCCACGCCAATGACGTGAGCATCATACTTATCATCTCGTGGTAATTTGAAAAGGCCAATTTTCTAGTACGAGATTCAAAGCGAATGCTTCAAATATTTTATATGAAGAATCGCAAAATTACATTAAAAATAATGTAATAAATAATACAAATATAACAAAATTATTTACACATGTGTAATTGTTATCGCATTTTTTTATCATTCTATTTGTTTTTATGAGGAAGCAAATAAAAATAGAAGAACTTACTAATTCAATTTCTATTGTCATTAAAAAGTTGTATAAGGAACGTGGTAATGCAATTTTGAGTGAAAACAATGAATATTATTCTGAGATTGGTAAAAACTTAGGTTTAGAAAGATATACATCAAGTGATCATAATGTTACATGTAGTAAACTTTTTGCAATTTGTGATTTTTTAGAAATTTCCTTATCTGATTTTTTCAAATTAGTTGAAGAAGAAAATGCCGAATTAAAGTTTAATAAAAATACTAAAGGGCAATTAGTTAAAAAATCTTACAATAAAGAATAAAAGAGCCAGATGTGTTTTTCATGGCTATGAATAATTTAAATTGTGAAACAAAAAAAGATGCTTGGGGCATCTTTTTTTATAATATTACAAAAGATTATTTAAAAATCAAGAATAAATTTTTGGCACAATTCTATTTATTCTTTTATTTTCTGCAATATAGTATTTGAAGAATATGTTCGATTATTTTACTAATTAACTATTAATTTGCCTACAATTAGATTAAAAATTTCAAAAATATTTAAAATGAATTATAATTTAAAAGAAATTTCACATTTTGACTTTTTCAAAATACTTGAAAAGTATGAGAATGAGATTGAGATATTATTAGAGTCTGAAAACACAATATTAACTAAATTTATTGCAGAATCTGATGATTTGATTGAAAAATCAGAGCTACATATTAGCAATCATATAATTCCAGATAATGATATAATATTAGAACTATTTGATAAACAATACAATTCAATTTTTGATCACGTTTATTCTATATATGGTATAGAAAAAGAACCAGAAATTAAGAAAGAAATAGAGAGGCTTAATAGATTTAAAAAAAGTTTAAAATTAACGATAGGATATTTGTCCATTATTGAAACTTTATTTGATAGTCAAAAATTATTAATAATAGAGACAATATCAGATAAAAATGATTTTGTACTGTCAAAGTTGAATAGTTTATTTGGAGATGAGATGTACTCAATAGAACGAATTCTCGAGTTTAATAATATTAAATATCGTGATAAAGAGTCCAGGGAAATTGCAGAAGATTTGCATAGTAGAGGATATGTCATATTAAAAGACAAATATGGCGATTCAGATAAAGTTAAAATTTCTGTTAAAGGTGCATCTTATATTGAAAGAAAAAATAAGCGTAGTAAAAATAATAAGACAAAAAGTGATCTGGATAAAAAGATTGATAACATTATTGAACATCTTATTAATTTAGGTCATGGACAAGAAATAATTTTTAATGAAATTGATGAATTAAGGGAATTACAATATAATCTTCCAAAAAAAACTTGGGCACAATTACTAAAAGGAAAACTTATAGATTTAGCTTTAAGTAAGGTCATAAGTACCGAAACTGCTTCATCCGTCTACGAATATTTGGTAAATAGTAATTTTCAACTTTTAAAATAATTATTTTTTATGGAATCAGATATTAATTATTCACTTATTTTTAAGTTTGCTGAAGCTAAGCGTTTACTAAAATCTGACAAAAAATTTATTCTTGATTCAATTTACTATTTTCCAGAATTTTTTAGTGTTGAAGCAAAATCCAAAGGGACATTAGAAAAAAGATTCAATCTTTCTGATATTCGAGTTTTAGCTTACATTAGTTCGTATTGGGAAAATATGCCCGACTATGAAAATATTATGTATGGACTAAATTGTAATGAGCATTATGAAGATAATATAGATGAATTTATAGATGGAATAACTCCTTTATTTCTTGAGCCTAATGATTTTAATATAGGAATAACGGGTGAAAGTATATTGATCAATTGTTGGCTGATTATTCTGATAAAATTTTGCTTGCAAAATCATACAAACGATCTGCTGATGAACTTGTTACAATAGCAATTGAAAGCAACGAAAGAGCAGTTTTTTTATGTCCTATTATTTTCTGTTACAGACATAGCATTGAATTATTTATTAAATCTACAATGATAGGAAAAGAAATAAAAATTCATAATTTAAAAAAACTTTATGATACTTTCGAAAAACTTATCTTAACTAGATTTAATCAGCAGATACCGCTTTGGTTTAAAAATACAATTTTAGCAATAAATGATTTTGACCCAGAAAGTATAACTTTTCGATATGGTTCAAATATTGAAACTGAAGAATATTTATTAGATTTATATTCACTAAAAATTAAAATTAATCTTATTGAAAAGGCATTTGTAAATATTCATCTGTCTTTGCATTAAATACCATTTATGAGCGTTCAATATTAAAAGGTACCCTAAGTAAGTCATCTTTTATATATTTAATTGTATTAGGTTTAATGGAGGAATTAAAAAAATAAGCTTTCCACTCGGAAACTCCATCATAAACGCATTGACGTAAATAATTTAATACTCCTCTACTATCACCTAATTCATTCCAAAATGGATGATTCTTGTTAACAATAATTATGACAGTATCTCTATCGCTCGTAGAATTATTGATAACATATGGATCATTGATAGACATTGTATCGTCAACATATAGTTTAATTGTTAGTTGGTTTAATGTAACAATTATTGGTTCAATATTCGACTTGCTTACTTCTTCCAGTTGCGTATTAGAAATTGAAATGATATCGTCGGAAGGTAATTCTAATGCGAATAGCGTATCTGCAATCTCTCCCGAGTTTAATTCCTTAGTAATTTCATCAATCGCAATATTTACTTCTTCTTCGGAAGGACCTCTCTCATCGACAGCCCTTTTACGAAATTGTACTGCCGTTTTCTTAAAATCACCAATTTCTTTGAATATTTGATCATCAAGATCCTCTTCTTCAGTTCCTTCCCACAAGATACTATCCTTTGTATGGCTAACTTCAAAATCATCTAAGTAAATTTCACCTACTAACCTTTGATTAACTAAATCATTGATTCCTCCTTCTTGCTCTCCAAAAATACTTTCGGGTTTATAACCATTCGGAGGACTTTGTATAACTCTTTCATGTTTAATTAATGAGAATCCTCCCTTGTTTCTACTTCCACTTGACAAGATACCGGCCCATCCATGTACACGTTTATTGTTTACCATAAAATCAAAAGGTCTTTTCAGCGGTTCCATTTCACTATTTTTTATAAAATCGTTGTCGACAAAATTAGACCATTCTAATTTTTCACCATTCCATACCAAATCCATCCTGTCATTGATCAAATCAAACCTATAGATTGATGATAAAAAGCTTTTTATTTTACTAATTGTCATTCCTTTAAAACGTCTGTGCAATCCATATATTTTTATCACAGTGTAATGATCTTTTGTATCTGCTTCTTCAGTTTCGATGTTTAATGATAAACTACCTTGCGCAATAGACTTTAAATTTAGCGTTAAACTACTTTTTGTATTTTCATTTAACTTTTTAGTATGAATTGTCCATTCGTCACCAAGCCAAAAAGATGCAGTTTTCATTCCAAGACCATATTTACTCCTGCCAGTGTTATTTTCGGGAGGTAATCCGATCTTAAATGCTCTCTTTAGATCATCTGTAGACATTCCAATTGAATTATCTATAATTTCAAAGTAATCCTCCTCAATGGTTTGGCCTCTAAAGTAATTAATATTCACTATGAGATTACTTTTCTCAGTTTCGTAAACTTTATCTAAAATAGCTTTATTATTTTCGTAAGCTTGAGTAGAGTTATCGACATATTCTGCTAAAGCATACCATATTTTATATGAAAGTCTTTTATATGAGCTAACTAAATCCGATGCAAATTCAATTTTTAATTCTTCCATAATTAATTTAGGTCTAAGAAATATTCATTTTTATCAGTTACGTACAATATATATTTTTTCTCCAGCTGCAAAAATGTTGACGATCCTTTAAATATTAAAGCAACGGTTCCATTTGTTTGACTTTTTTTTATCCATTTTGTTTGTTTACCTCTAAAGGTAACTTGAATTTCTTGATCGTCAGGTTCTGTTATAAAATGTGGAGTATAAACCTGTAGTATATTACTACCTCCTCTAAGAAAGTCGCAATGTGACTTGTCTCTGTATACAAATGGGGTATCGCCTTCAATTCGAAAAATTTCAAATCCATTCAAGCCCTTAAAAATTTGAAAAATACTCAAGAAAGCTTTATGTTTTTTTATTTCTTTCTGCCAATGTGGCTTATGTTCATTAACCACCACCATAACTTTTGGATGAATTAAACTGACCATGTTTTCTAAATGCTTTAGTTCAAGAACATTAGTTAAATCTTGTTTAAAAATATAATTTGCTATTTTATTTTTTTCATATATTCCATTTGTAAAAACCTTAACTTGTTTTTCAACATGGTCTTCCCAAGAATGTCTACCCATTTCAGCTTCAATGATATACCATTCTTTGTAATCTTTTCTTATAATAGCCAAATCGGGCTTTGAACTTTCTCCTAAAACGGTTTCAATCTTTAAGGCAAAGCTAATTCCAATAAAATCGGGATAAACAACACTTATTTTTTCCAGAAAAGTTGTTTCAAAATGTTTTTCGTAAAATGATACAGGGTCTATTTCATCATACCAATCAGGCTTTGAATCATCATCAATTCGCAATACTTTTGACTTCCCAATCATACATTTTACATTTATTTTTTTAAATTTAAAGTTTAATTATAATTTCCTATAAAGTATTTAGTAATTTCTTCAACAGATTCTAAATTCAATTTTTCAATTTGATTTTTGCTCTTAAACTTTTCGAAAGGATCTATGTTTGACAAAATAACTATTCTATCCGTTGTTGTCGCAATTCCTTTTTTATCTCCCCAAATTCTAGTAGTTTTATCAGAACTAGTTATGACGTCATTTATACACCAAACATTTTTAAAAAACTTGTTTTCATTAATCATTAAACAAAATTCTCTTGCTAAAGATATAACACTATTTTTTGATTTTGCAACATCTCCAATAACAAAAACAGCCACTCCATCTTCTTTTAAAAATTGTTTTAATTCTACTATTGCTAATTTAGAGAATTCAATCCATTCATCTAAATTTAAGTCGTCATCTAATTCTTTAGAAACTGCTATAGGGTCTTGATCCATAAACCAGGAGCGAATCCAATTTTGTTTGGCATAATTTACAATACCAAGATATGGAGGAGATGTAAGTACCAAACTTACAGAATTTTTATATTGTTGCAATTCTTGATATTTGGATAATGATTTTACATTTGCTTTTAAAATAAAACCTTTTCCACCTAAAGGTGTATGTTTTTTATAAATTCTATCTGTTTTTTCCTTTAATAGATTGAAAATATTTCTTTCAATTCTATTCAATTGTTTAGTCTGAACGTATCTGCGAACATATTCAGGAGACATGCTAAAAGTGTTTGGCATGTCAATAGAAGCATAAGCAGAGGTTGTGTCTTTTCTTTCACCTCCATGGAGTATACCAAGAGTAATCCCGATTAAATATTTATCAATCTGTTTCTCTGACTTAAGTAATTTTCTCCTTAAATAGCATAATTGTGCTAACGTTTTAGGATGAAAAATGAGGTGAATTTCATCTGATTGCGCTATCGCTTCAGGTTGGTATAATGCGTAATCATATTTTTCTTCGAGCTCATCAATTCTTGAATAAATATCTTCTTTGGTCAAATTACAGTTTTTAGCTTCACTTAACGCCAAAGCTATTGGATTTAAATCTGTCCCTAGAGAATTTCTATTTAAAATCCTTGATTCTAAGATGGTTGTTCCTCGACCAGAAAATGGATCATAAACAAGATCACCTTCATTAGAAAAATATTGTATAAAATAATTTGCGAGCGGGGGTGGAAATGCTCCTAAATATGAGCACATTGAATGCCATGAGTCAAAATCTCTTGCGTTAAGTTTGGACCACGGAGTTGGGATATTATCTGAAACCATTATTCTTCTACACTTTCTGTTATAATTACTTGAAAAAAATCATTAATCATGTCAACAATCGTTTCACAAGCATTTGCTAAATCAGCTTTTTTAATTAAATCAATATTTTCTTGTGACAATGCATGTCCTTCGTCATTTTTTAAACTATTTTCAATTTTATTCTGGCTTATCATGAAAGCACAAAATCCAATATGCTCCCTATATCTATTCTTTATGGACTCAACAGAGGCTGTGCTATATTGTTGAGCTCTTGTAATTAATTTTGTCAAATGCCTATTGGAATCGTTAATAAATATATCAACTGCGTCACTGCTTATATCTACATCAGCTACAGTATCAGAATTCCAATCAGAATCTTTATAATATGCATCATCTTCATTTATATTATGAATTTGGATATTTGGAACATTTTTATCTCCTGTTTTTTTTGAATTTACATCAGATTCAGAATCAACTGCAATCACATTAATAGAATCACTTAAAGTTTTTTGTCTCGGAGGTCTAAGTTCTAAAGTTATAGAACCTTTAGTTTGAGACTCATTCGTATCCCTAGCTTTAAAATATGCAATTCCATATCCGTCAATTACTCTGGCTGAACCAGTGAAACTACCAAAAGAATGAGGTTCAATAACAGCGAGGAAAGCATCTGGATTTGTAAAATAACTTGGATGTGCATCAGTTTTAAATTTAACACTAAATATTTTACCAACGTAAACTTCTTTGTCTTTCTCGGTCGTTATTTCTAGAAATGTTGGTGGATCGTTAAAAGGAATTGGCTGTTGTTTTTTATTTTTAACAGACTCTTTAGTTTCAGAAGCTTTTACTTCTATTCCACTGCCAGCAGCTTTGAAATAAACATTTATTCTATTAGCTAATTTTTTTCGAAGTTTATCTAAAGATTCTGTTACATCTTTCTTTAAATATCTATCTTTTCTTTCTTTGTCAAGAAATTTTAACTTATCATCTTCTTTTAATGTATCTATTGCTAACTTTTTTAATTCTTCCAAAATAGAAGTGTCCCGCAATGATTCTCTCGTACTACTAAATAAATGACGTTTTGATTCATTATCCAATCCATCACATTCAATTTGCACAACTAAATATTTTTCGATAAATGGCAATTTTAAATCAGATTTAATAATAGAGCTACTTAAGCTACCTTGTTTTTGTCCATTAAATGTAATAATAATGGGCTGCGAAGATAAACAGTAATTCTTGATTCTATCCATTGGTTTATCAGAGCCTTCCAATGTAAGAACCCAATAATAAATTGTAACTTTTCCATCTTTGAAGGTTAAATTAACTTCATTTTGGTACTGCGTAAGATTCTTTTCATCGCCTCCTCCACGAGTTAATCGCCTATTATTTCCAAAAATACTTCGGTTTTCAATTTTGCCTTGATTTAAGTCTTTTTTTCTTTCTCCACTTATAGTAATTGGAATGATTGGGTCAAAAAGATAATGATGAGCTAGGTACCATAAAGAGGATGTTGGACCGGTAATTTTAGCGGTGTATTTACCTAAGTCCATACCGATATGACGTATTAAAGTACCGTGTTTAAATATTTTATCATTTATTTTTAAATTAAAAGGCTGGCCATTACTTTTATCGACACAATACTCAAACCATTCTAATTTATCTGAATCTATATTACCAGGATTTATACGTACAATCGTCCAGCTTACTTCTTCAGTAAATTTTTTTTCTCCTTTTGCTGGTTTGGATGCAATTATTGTATAATTATTATATGATAAGGCAGTAGAACCACCTTGACCATAAGCACCCATTAAAAACAATTTAGATATTTTATTTTGTCCATGTAAACTTAGAATTGTTTTAGAAAAATCATCTGCTTTAATTCCAATGCCTTGGTCTCTAATCTCTACAGTCGGGTAATTTTCTCTTTCTGAATCCCTAAGTGTTACTTTAATTTTTTTTGCTAGTTCTTGAATCTTTTTATCTAGCGCATTATCTATGTTTCTTAACTTCCCTTCCTTTAGATTAAACCAATTTTCTGCTGCAATTCTAGGGCTTGTAAAATTATTTGGTTGTCCTTGATTTTGCCATTCAAGTTCCATAACCGCATCTATTGCATTAGTCATTCTTTCGGCTAATCCCGCTGCAGGATCAGTACCAATATTAATAGTTGCTATATTATCTTTGTATCCACCTACTGGGTTCCATTGAACATTAAAATTGTCAATTAAATTTTCAAGTAAGTCTGTAACTTCTTTAGCTGTATTTGCAAGTAATAATTCCTCAAATATTTTCTCCATGTCCATTGTTAATTATTTAAAAGAAATGAAACATATTGTGTTTAACATATTATTTCAATAAAAAATTTCACCAAATATACATTATTGCTTTTTAAGTTATGTATATAAAAATAGATTCTCATAAAAAAATAAATGTAAAAAATTGCAGTCTATTGTCCTGCTATATTATGCAAAAATGAGCAACTAAAATTAGGAATTATCACCTCCTCTGCAATTGATTTTTATAATTAAATGACATTCTGATCCTTACAATTTTAAACTCTTATAATCTATTTTAAAATCATAACAAACTTATTATTCATAAATTTATATATGTCCAGATTATTTAGGTCTTAAAATTTCTTGGGTTACTTTTTAGAAAATGTAAATGTGCTCATTGGTTTTGAGAATTTCAATGAAAATGTTCATATAGTGTTTCTCTATTTTCCTACATATACGAAGAGTTTCCATAAATATGAGATACAATCCTTATTTTTTTGTACTCCAATTATAGTATTCAATTCCTGAATCCCACACTGTACTGTTTGTTACTGATTCTATAAAATTATAGGTTTGATTCATAATTAAATCTAGGATAAAATACAGTGGTATGAAATAATAGGGTTAGTTGTACTATCGATTGTTGGTTTGAGGCTCAGAGGGAAATTTTATGATCGTATGAGATACATACATCTTAATGATAGCTGGAGAACGAGGAGAAAACAGTGGGATAGAGTGATGAACCTCTTTTTTTGTTTTAGAATAAATTGATGCTTTGTAAGAAAAAAACAATATATTTGAAACAAACGAAAGCGAAACAAAACTTCACCAATGCAACCAGGAATGGGAATATATGAGAAGTTTTATTTCGCCTATATACTAGTTAGCCATAATTATAAAAAAAAAATGAGAAACCATCTATTATTAATAGGTATAGACAGATATCCAAAATTTATAGGAGAAGGTAGTTTGCTTACTACTTGTGTTAAAGATGTACAAGATTTAAAATTTGTATTACTAGAAAAATTTTTTTTTGAAAATGATTTTATAACAGAATTAATAAATGAAAATGCAACTAATCTTAATATTCAAAATGAATTAGAAAATTACTCGCAAATTTTAGATGAAAATGATAGTCTAATAATATATTTTTCAGGTCATGGAGGTTTTAAGAAAAGTGCTAATAGAGGTTTTTGGATACCTTCCGATGGACATCAAGATAATCACACAAACTGGTTGGGAAATGAAACTATTCTGGACTTAGTTTCAAAAATTAATTCTAAACATTTAGTAATATTATCCGATTGTTGTTTTGCAACAACTCTACTTTTGACGAATCCAGCTAAATATAAATCAATTAACTTAGACGAGTATAGTTCCAGATGGGCATTGACTTCTGGAAGAGAAGTTACATACTGTGGAAGTAAAGGAGAGAATAGTTATTTTGGTGAAAGTATAATTGAATTTCTATCAAATGCCAAAGAGGATATTAGGCTTGGTTCAATTATAGAATTCGTCAAATTGAGATTTGACTTAAATATTTTACAAAAACCTCAAGGATATCCTCTTATAGACAAAAATCATAAAGGAGGGGAATATATTTTAAAAATAAAAGACCCAAAAGAATTAAATAACAATCAATTTAGAGGTTATAAACTTTTTAAAAAGATTATATCTAATTATACTACATCTAATTCAATTGAAGAGATTGAGATTTACGAAAGTAAAAAAAGCAAGATAGGTTTTCATTTAATTCGTGAGGAAGATAAAGTGAAAAAAAATGTTACATTCTATTTATATTTATATGAAGGTATTATTCAAACTAAAACATTAGAATTTCTTAAACAAAAACATCCAATAATTTTTAAGAATAATACAATTATTTTCATTCCTAAAGAAAAATCGCAGATAAACTTTGATAAACGAATAAACAATATTCAGTCATTATTTAAACCTTTAAATATCTACTATGTAGATGAATTCATTGAAGGTTTGATTGAGAAATATCTTGATAATGATGAAGAAAAGTATTTAAACATAAAAAACTTTATTGAGCCAAATTATAAAAGTGATAATTTAAATATAAAAAAGTGGTTTGATGAGCCTGATAGTCCTATTCTTGTTGTAAAAGGTACTGCAGGAATTGGAAAAACAACTTTTGCAAAATATATTTCTGACGAGTATAGTAAAACAAATAGAAGAAACGTTTTGTTTATAGATTCTTTTGAGATTCAAGAACAATTAAATAAGCAACAAAGGACAGGTGAAAAATTAGACTTATACAACTTATATATTGCATCAAATTCATCAAGAGAGAGTTCCATCGATAAGGATTTGTTTTCATTAAGTATGGATGCTGGCAACTTGCTTTTGATTGTTGATGGACTTGAAGAAATTGTATCACGTTCTGTTTATTTAGATATAGACCATTTCTTTAATTCTATCATAAGTTCTAATTCTGGTTTGGGAAACACAAAAATTGTCATTACTTCAAGAACATTTTTTTGGGACAATACTAATATTATAGATAAATCAATTAAGTCAATTGAATTACAACCTTTTGACGTTGATAGAAGAAATAAATTTTTTAAGAAAAGCTTTAAAACAGATGAAAGGAAGGAAAAAAAAGCAATTACTATTTCAGAGGATTTTAATATTCCTAATGAAAATAATATAGCATTTTATCACCCTTTTGTATTAGATATAATAAAAGAAATAGTTGAAAGTGATCAAGAAGTCTTATTTTCTGATAATACAGTTGAATCAAATTGGCTAAATCAAACCAACAAGATTGATTATATAATTTATAGAATTTGTGAACGAGAAGAAAAAAGAGTAAAGCAAATAAAAGTTGATTCCCAAATTGTCATTTTTAATCATCTTGCAATTTACAATAAAGGTTTTATTAGAGAAGATGAGCTTAAAACATTTGTAATTAACTCTTTAAAATTGAAAGATATAGACGATAATACAATTAAATCACTTCAAACACATCCATTTTTATTATTCACAAAAGAAAATAAAATATTTTCTTTCAAATACGATTTTTTCGAAAATTATTTCACTAGTCTTTTTTTAAGGAAAATGTTAGAGATTGATGATGAAAATCCTATAGATTTTGATTTAATTAACCTCATTGGACAAAAATTAACACACGGATCCGATACAATAAGTTATATAGTAAAGAATACAGAAAGTTGGACAGAAGATAACATTCTTAAATTACGTGATTTAATTGAACAAATAATTGATTTTAAAATAGAAAATTATAAAATTAAAAGAAAAGCTATATCGGGCTTATTTAACTTAGCTATATCTATAAATATTCAGTTTAATTCAAATAGCAGAGAACATAATACCAAATTACTTATTGATTTATTTTCATCTGGGAATAATGTATTAAACAATGTTAAACTAATGTTTATAAACAGTTTAGAGTCTAAATTGCGTTTTAATTTCTCTGGGATAACATTTCATAATTGTGACTTCATACATTATAACCTATTTTGGGAATGCAATATTGATAAAAACACTTTCTTTTACAACTGTAATTTTGAAGGATTAGGCCAAAATATAAAAACTACATCAATTCCAAAAGTCAACTTTATTAATTGCAACAATGAAGATAACAGTTTAGATTTGGCTTATGAAATAAACAATGAATTACAAGAAAATACTTTAAAAAAATCAAAAATATTGCTTGAGAGTTTTATACGCATTTTTTATTCAAATGGAAAATTTAAACGCCTAACAGATTGGATAGTTTTAGAACCAAATCAATTTGGGAAAATAAATTCATTTGGCGTAAATGGTAAAGATTTAGTTAATCTTTTGAAAGAAGAATTGATTATAATTAATGAAAAAGACAATAAATTTAAGGATGTGAAAACTTTTGTAAATCCAATTTATAAAGAAGAATTATTAAAATTCATTACAGAAGGTAAACAAACAAAGAAAATAATTTCAACAATAGAATTACTTTCAATACTAATGAAAAAATAACTATGGCTAAGCCGTTACAAGAGATTTGGGCATTTGGCTGAATTTAAAGATGGTTTTATACTTGGAAAATTTGTGCATAATGGAAAAAACTCGCATCTTTAATCCCAAACCTCTTGTAGCGACAGGACGTTGGCAGTAATTATCCCGCAAAATCGAAAAAATGGAAAATTTATTCACAAAAGAGGAATTAACTATTATTGAAAATGAAGCGGAATCTAATTGGGAATATTATTATGATGCAACTGTTATAAATGGAAATGCTACACAAATTTCAATTAAAACAATTTCAAAAAATAATAAGCTAATATTTGTTGAAGGAAATTTAGATACAGGTTTTAAACATCTAAATGAAAGACATAGTTTTTTATCTTTCAAAAACTATTGGATTCCTAACGAAATAGAGAATTTAAAACTTGACAATCCAAGCAAGTTTAATCCGAGAATGATGCCAATAATTGATTATGTAAAAATTGCTGACACCATTTTTTGTGAAGAAAACAAAAACATAACAAAGAATAACAAACCTGATGTTTTTGATAAATACACAGGATATTATAATTATAATCAATCAGAAAAATATCATTTAATAACATATAAAAACACAAAAATAGTTCACACACTTTTTCCTGATAAAAAACTTCATAACAGCAAGCGAAAGTGTAAGTTTGGTAAAGGAATTAGTAAAATATCAACAAAATTACCAGAAGGTTACAACGACTTGTTCGTTCCTTATGAAAATAATAAAGGAAAAACTGCCTACTCTATTTTGTTCAGAAAATACTATTTAGAAAAAGTCGAAAGAATATTTATTCAAAAACACGATAATAATGAAAACCCGATTGAACAATATCTTTTAGCTTATCGGAATTTTGAAAATTATAAAAAATTTGAAAGAGAAGATATGAACTTTATGCAAATTGGAGATTTAACAGATTTTGAAAAAATAATAAATGAAATAGACGAAAACTCAAAAAAATAACTACTGCCAACATAGGAGCCGTTACAAGAGATTTGGGCATTTGGCTGAATCTAAAGATGGTTTTGTATTTGGAAAATTTACTTCGTCCGTTCGCTATCGCTCGGGTGTGCATAATGGAAAAAACTCGCATCTTTAATCCCAAACCTCTTGTAGCACCAAGACGTTGGTGGCAATTTTGCGAGACATCTCACCTACATTAATTAACAAAAAATAAAAAAATGAAATTAGCCATTACAATCGGACTTCTTTTAATTGGGCATCTTACATTTGGACAAGACAGAATTCAAAAAATTGACAGTTTACTCAATTCTCTTTATTCAAAAGAGAAAATCAATGGAAATTTTCTAATTGCAGAAAAAGGGAAAGTTATTTATAGCCATAGTTTTGGACTTGCAAACGAAACAACAAAAGATAAATTGAACGAAAATTCGATTTTTGAATTGGCATCTTGTTCAAAGCAGTTCACAGCTATGGGGATAATGATACTTAAAGAAAAAGGGAAGTTGAATTTGGACGATGACATCCAAAAATACTTACCCGAACTTTCTTTTTATAAAGGTATAACTGTAAGAAACTTATTAAATCATACTGGAGGTCTTCCAGACTATATGCAGCTTATGGATAGTTTATTTGACAAATCTAAAATTGCCACTAACAAAGACATAATTAATATATTTAGTAATCATCAACCAAAAATATTATTTGAGACAAATACTAAATGGGAATATAGCAACACGGGCTATGCACTATTGGCATCAATAATTGAGAAAGTATCGGGTTTGACATACGCTGACTATCTAAAAAAAGCTATTTTCAAACCGTTGAAAATGAAAAATACCTTTGTGTACACTCGTAGATTATCGCCAAAGAAAATTGACAATTATGCTTTTGGATATGTTTACTCAGATAGTTTGAAAAAATATGTTTTACCAGACGAATTGAAAGAAACTAAAATGGTTATTTGGCTTGATGGTATTGTTGGAGACGGAACAGTTAATTCAACTGTAAAGGATTTATTGATTTGGGATAGAGTATTATACACCAATAAATTACTCACAAAAGAGGGAATGAAAGCAGTTTTTGAAGTAGCAACTTTGAAAGACGGAGCTAAAAGGAATTATGGTTTTGGTTGGGGAATTGAAGAAAATGCTGATTTTGGGAAAATTGCAAACCATAATGGGGGTTGGCCAGGTTATGTAACTTTTATCGATAGACATATTACGAATGATAAAACAATAATAATACTTCAAAATCACAACAACGTGTCAATTCCTTCTAAAGCAATTAGAAATATTCTATATAATAAACCATTGCCTGTGCAAAAAATCAGAAAAGAAATTATTATTACAACTGAAGAACTTCAAAAGTTTGTTGGGAATTATCAGGTTGAAAAAGATTTTGAAATCAAAATTTCATTAGATAAAGACCAACTATTTTCACAATTGACAGGACAAAATACGTTTCCGATATTTGTAGAAAGTGAAATGTTATTTTTCTATAAAGTAGTAGATGCACAAATTCAGTTTGAAAAGAACGAAAAAGGAGAAATTTCAAATTTGTTTTTATTACAGAATGGAAAGAAGATAGAAGCAAAACGGACGAAATAAAAACTGCCACCAGCCGTTACAAGAGATTTGGGCATTAGGCTTAATTTAAAAATGGTTTTGTACTTGGAAAATTTACTTCGTAAGTTCGCTATCGCTCGGGTGTGCATAATGGAAAAAACTCGCATCTTTAATCCTAAACCTCTTGTAGCGCCAGGACGGGTGCATCATTTAAAAAAACGGAACATTGAAAATAAATATTGAAGTTTCAGAATTTATTCCTTTGAAGGATTTTGAATTAGGATGGAGATGGGAAAGAAATCATAATTCTGAAATTTCTGAATTGGAAAAAAGCCAAATTCAGCCCGTTTCTGAATCTGAATCCAAACGGTTAAATAAGATTATTAAATACTTCGAAATTGAACAGAACTTAATAGAAAAATATACTCAAACAGATTGGATAAGCACAAATGCAGAAAACAATTTGAAAGTAGAAAGATTTAGAAGTAAACTACAATTATTACTTGAACCTTGGAATGAAGAAATAATAGTAACTTGGAAAAACAATATTACATTGAAAACTTCAAAATCAATTTTCTTAAAATATTGGACTGATTTTTTGTATCCAAGCTCAGATGACGTTACAATACTTTCCGAAGAAACTAATTGGATAATCTTTTACCGACATTTTGAAGTTGCAAACATTTGGACTAAAAAAAAATAAACGAACGCATAACAGCCGTTTGTCGTGATTGGGGTTTTAGTGGAATCAACGTTTTTATTCATATATTCGTTTAACCGAAAATACTCGGCTTCGAAATCCCCAACCACGACAAGCACCAAGACGTTGTGCGTAATATTTCCCAACATAATATCAAAAATCGAATTAAATTTATACTTTTGATAGTATCAAATGATAGTATCAAAATATGAAACCTCCATACGAAATAACTTCGCAAATATTAAAATTCGTATCTTCAATTTCTGAAAAGATTGGAGAAGTAAATGCAAAATATTTAGTAAAAACTAATCCAACATTGCGAAAACAAAATCAAATAAAAACAATTCATTCTTCATTAAGTATTGAAGGAAACACTTTATCTGAAGAACAAATTACGGCAATTTTAGAAAACAAAAGAGTTGTCGGGCCTCAAAAAGATATAATCGAAGTACTGAATGCCTTGGAGGTTTATAAAAATTTAAATGAACTTAAATATCATTCTGAAAAAGATTTTTTAAAAGCTCATAAAATGTTAATGAAAGATCTTATTGAAAATTCAGGAAAATATAGAATAAAAGGTGTTGGAATTGTAAAAGGTTCTAAAGTTGAGCATATTGCTCCTCCGTATCAAAATGTCCCATTTTTAATGAAAGATTTATTTCAGTACTTAAAGGACAAATCTGAAATTTCATTAATTAAAAGCTGTGTCTTTCATTATGAAATGGAATTCATTCATCCCTTTATGGATGGAAACGGAAGAATGGGAAGATTATGGCAAACTTTAATTTTAATGGACGAATATCCAGTTTTTGCTTTTTTGCCTTTTGAAACATTAATATCAAAAAATCAATCAGCATACTATAGTGCATTATCTGCTTCCGATAAAGAAGGTAAATCAACAAAATTCATTGAATATATGTTGAGTATAATAGAACAATCTTTAAATGAACTTTTAGAAAATTCAGTAAAAAAGCTTTCTAATGAAGATAGAATTCAAGTTTTTATTGAAAATTTTGTAGATGAATTTACAAGAAAAGATTATTTAAATTATTTCAAAGATTTATCATCTGCAACAGCGAGTAGAGATTTAAAAAAAGCTGTTGAAAATAGAATCATAACAAAAAATGGAGATAAAAAAACAACAACATATAAGAAAAATTAATACTACGCACAACATGAACTGTGTAAAAAAACTAATTTTTAAGCCGTTTTTTGTAAATAAATATTCTGGTATAAAGTTCTGTTTTTGACTACTCCAAATACAATTTTCAGCAGCTTATTGCACACTGCAATTAGAGCTACTTTTTTGTTCTTTCCATTAGCTACTAATCGGTCATATAATGCACTACAATGTGCATTGGTTTTCTTTGCATTTAGCGCGCACATATATAAGATGTTACGTAGTTGTTTTCCTCCTTGTTTACAGATTCTAACCTTTCCTCTTATACTACTTCCACTTTGATATTCGGTGGGACTTAACCCTGCATACGAGATCAATTGTTTATAGGAATTCATATCTTTAAACCCTTTAGTATAGATAATTAATTCGGCTGATGCCCTAGTTCCAATTCCTTTTACACTCTGTACTAATTTTAAAGTTTCTCCTTCCCATTCAACGAGTTTTTCTTGTAACTCAAGTTCTAAATTTTGCTTCTCTTCTCTTAGTTTTTTGATGATTTTATCAAAGCTTTTCTCTACCGATTTCGTATCAAAAGGACACTTCTTTAAGCTATGTATATGATTGCTGAACTTGGTGACTTCTTTGGTTAAATCGTGTATACAATTATTTAAAGAACGACATTCAAAGTAAGTGTTGTCAGGCATTTGATACAATTCTGGATGACGATCTAATCCATATTCATAGATCCGTTTTGCATCTTTCTTATCCGATTTATTGCGCTCTAAATGCATTTGAATGTAACGCTTGATTTGAAGGGCATTCACAACACTAAATTTTATATTTTTGGTATTCAAAAAGAATATAAAACTCAAATGATAAACACCTGTTGATTCCATAACAAAGTGAGTTTCTTTTCCTGTTTCTTTTATCAATTCTCTAAATCCAGATACCGAATTGGAAACTTGCAAATGTTGTTCAATACCTTTCTTATTCTTAAAATAAGCATCTAATGTTTCGCTCGAAACATCAATACCACAATAGTTGTTTTTGTTTTCCATTTTCTTTACTTTTATTTTTTATTGATAGAACAAGTCTTGCAATACAACCAACGATCCTAGCACGAACTTTTTGTTCAAATAAACTGTACGGTTTGAAGCAAGAAATGAGCAGGGATAATCATGTTAGTGAAGCTATAATGCCTAAGCCGTTACAATATCTTGTTCTGCTCATTTGTTCTTTCAATTTTAGATTTTAAATTACTTAAATATAATAAATTACAAACATAGGAGCCGTTACAAGAGATTTGGGTATTTGGCTGAATTTGAAGATGGTTTTGTATTTGGAAAATTTACTTCGTCAGTTCGCTATCGCTCGGGTGGGCATAATGGAAAAAACTCGCCTCTTTAATCCCAAACCTCTTGTAGCGCCAAGACGTTAGCAGTTATTTTATGAGAAACCGCATAAATATCTAACAATTAAGGATTTACCAAAAATATAATGGTAATATCGATGGTTTATTGAGGCTAAACCAAAAGATAGAAATTGCAGTTTTTGAAAATGAAATTGATATTAACTACCTTATATCGGTAATAGCCTTTTGATTTAGTAATACTTCAGTTAATTATCCTCAACTAGTAATTACATCCCGCTTGCGAAAATTATGGTAACTGATTCATTAAAAACAGTCTAGTTTCTATTTCAACACAATCTTGAGCCAATTAGACAACCTAATCAGCTCATATTTTTAGTGTATTTGAGCCGAATAACACTTTTAATCGGCTCACCATGTAGAGTTGGCAATTCAAAAACTTTCCTGATTTTACTTTTGATGAAAGTAACATCCAACCAATTATAAAAAATTTTGCTTTAGCAGTAGGCGAAGCCAACGGACTCCTTATGGGTTTTTCGGAGGCAACAAAACAGGAGATTTTTATTGAAATAATGCTGGTCGAAGCTTTAAAAACGTCTGAAATTGAAGGCGAATATTTTAGCCGCGAAGAAATAATGTCATCACTCAAACTTAATTTGGGAATCAAAGACTTTCATCAAAACACCAAAAACAATAAAGCAAATGCCATCGCCCAATTGATGATTGAGGTACAAAATACGTATGCAAAACCTTTGGATGAATCGTTATTATTACACTGGCACGAGCTACTGATGAATGCTGAAAAAGGAATCAATGCAAGAAAATACCGCTCTGGTACCGAACCCATGCAAGTCATTTCGGGAAGTTATGGAAACTTCATAGTATATTACGAAGCACCTCCCTCAAAGGACCTACCTAATTTAATGAACCACTTTTTTCATTGGTATCAGAATTTTTCAAAAACAGAAGTAGGTAAAATTGGAGAAGCTATGATACTTTCGGCCATTACCCATTTGTATTTTGAAACACTACATCCTTTTGAAGACGACAACGGACGTATAGGACGAGCCCTAGTCGAAAAATTAGACATTCTTATTTTTATAAGTCTTTCAAAAGTAATTGAAAAGAATAAAGCACAATACAACTCCGAACTTAAAAAAGCCCTGTGTGACTTACATATTACCGATTGGATTATTTATTTTTTCAACATACTATCTGAAGCCGTAACAGATACCAAAACAGTTATTCTCTTCGCCCTGAAGAAAACCAAGTTTTTCGAAAAATTCAAAAATGATCTCAATGAACGACAGCTAAAAGCCATAACAAAAATGATGGATCAAGGCGAAAAAGGATTTCAAGGAGGTATGACTGCTAAGAAATACATGTCTATTAATAAAACCTCTAAAGCCACCGCAACTAGAGATTTACAAGAATTAGCAGAAAGCAGTGCCTTTATAAAAATCGGTGCCAGACGATCTATTGCCTATCAACTCAATTTAGAGTAATTATTTAGTCTTATGTATTTAAAATTTACAATCCAAGCAATCCCCTTCTCCGACTAATTTAATAGATTCTTTACTATTATTTTACCACAAAAAAGGCAAATTAACAAACATTTATTTTGTAACAAATATTTACTTAATTTGTTACAAAATAGTAAGTTCACAGCTAATGCTTGCGACTCGAAATTTTCTATAAACAAAACATAAACAAATAGTTACATTTAAAAAATATTTAGATTTCAATAAATACTAAATCGTTTATTTCTCAACATCCCACTCTATTCTTTCAATACGTTTAGAAAGAAACAACAAAGTTCCCAAAACCTCATTTTCATCAGGCGGTAAAGCTTTCCCGATAATTAATTCGGTAAATGTAGAACCAGTGTAGGTCTTTTTTAGAGTGTCCCAAACAGTAGCAGTTTTACTAAAAATTAGTGCTTCTTTCGGGTGTTGATACAACCAATTTTTGTCGTTAGGAATTGCTTTATCATCATCTTTGGCAACCTGTAATAACATTGTATCAAAAGAAGTTGAATATACAAAGTCTTTTATAGAGTCAAGTTGTATCAATAAATGCAAATCATAAGTATGACGTACTTTGTTAGACAAATCCTCCAAAGGATTTTCAATATAAGAAAAACGAACCAGGCCAATTATCTTTTCACAAAAAGTGCGCTCAACTGACAAAGCTTGTACCTGAAAATCTTCTAATCCAAACCCAGCAATTAATTCAATATTGGGTGTAATTTTAATATAATCCGCAATCAAAGTACGAATAGGTTGTACAACATTAGGTTCCGCATTACCCAAATGAGAAACTTCCAAAGCAATATTTTCTCTTACTTCGCCATAAAGACCTTTTACACCAACCTTTGGATAGGAATAAATAATTTTTCGAATACTGCCTTTCTTATTAGTATTCGGATCATTAAGTACAACCTCAAGAAGAGATTTATCAATTACATTTGTAATGTCTTTCAATCTATTTTTTAAAACATTTCCAGTATCAGTATCATTCTTCACAACAACGATATCAATATCTTCCGAAAATCGCTTAATAACACCATAGCATTTGGATAATGAAGTACCCCCTTAAAAACAATCAAATCTTTCACTTCAGAATGAAACAATTGATGCAAAGCATAAGTTACCCAATAATCCTTTTCAATAAAAATCTCTGGAATTTCAAAATAATCAGCGGTAGCAACAATAGCACCTTCAAAATTGTCTTTATCTAAATGTAGATTCATTATACTATATTCCAAGTGTTAGCGGTAGTAAGCATCGTTGAGTTAATGCCATATTCATAGCTACTAGAAGGATTTATTGACTTTTTTAGAACAGAAAAAACAATAGGTTCTATTCGCAAAGCTTCCAAAAGTGCTCCAAGTAAAGCCCTAACTTTAGGAGGATAAGCAGCTCCATAAGTAACCAGCTTTTTTATTTCGGTAGTGTCAAAATTATAGATTACTTTTTTCAAATAGACAAGCCCATCACTTTTTTGCAAGTCAGGTATGGTATTCAAGTCTTTAATAACATCCAATAGTTCTAAATATTTAATAGTATCAGCAGTAACTTTTACATAACTCTTCGCAGGTTTAATAACTACATTTCCCACTTTACCTTTAATTTGTTTATCCAAGGAAGCAATACGAATAGAAGTAGGTACTTGAGTCGTCAAACCAAGTCTATTATACAATCTAGTTCCGGTTATATAAGCAACTTGTTTATTCTTATCAAACAAATAAAGAGAGAGTAAAACATCTTCTCTCGGTTTTTGTTCCCCAAATACAGAAACTTTTGGCTTATAATAATAACCTTTTCTAGCTCTTTTAATAACTCCTTTATCAACTAATCTACTTAAGGCTTTAGAACCAGCAATAATTTCATCCGAAGTTAATCCAAGACTATCATATCCGAATACATCTCCTGTATCTATTCGATTTATTTTAGCTACTATTTTGTCTGTTACTTTCATAATAAGCAACAAAGATAACTATTATATTTTAAATGTCAAGTTTATTCCGCAATTTACCTGACATAGTACCCATAGTACTATCTATACAATCAGCATTAAAAAGAAGTAAGTGCTCATAAAATAACGGGCAATCAAGCAGTCTCTATCCGGTCGTTCCCTTAGTTTCGTTCGGCTGTTCCAGTCGGTCGTTCCTCCCTCCATTCCACAGTACGTTCGTCAGCAGGGGGTAAGGCAGCTTGAAAACAAGCAGCCTTACCCCCTGCTTCCTCTCCCTCATCTTCACACAGTCTCTTCCTGCGTTCGGTCGGGCTACCATAACCATAATACAGCTTCATTTCGTTGCGCTTCGTTCCTCCACTTCTCTGCATTCCAGCCGTATTATAGTTAAAGCCCTCCTGTATTATGGTGGTTGCTCTTTCTCGATCGGTTCGGGTTTACTCCACAGCCGCGGCGAGTTGCATTGGATTAGTGTCTTTTTATAAAGTGAAATGCAAAGAAAACAATATCAAACTATATGCTTTTACATATAGAACCATAAAATAAGTCAAAATTATATGCTTTTACATATAATTCACTACATTTGTTTAAAATCGTTGCAAAAGCATATAATCATGACAACACTAGCCGACTTTGTAAAAGAAAAAAGAAATGAAGTGAAACTGACACAGGAAGCCTTTGCCGAACGTGCAGGAGTAGCGCTTACCGTAATTCGAAAAATAGAACAAGGTAAAGAAAATCTGAATCTTGAAAAAGTGAATCAGGTTCTCAAAATGTTTGGACATACCTTGGCTCCAGTAAATGCCAGAGAATTATTCAAGACTAATTCGGATAATATATGAGACAAGCAGCCATTTATTACAAAGAAGATATCGCAGGAATACTGACCGAAACTGACGAGGGCGAATACCATTTTGAATACACTCCTGAATATGTAACCCAGCATCCCAAAGAACCGATTTCAGTAACGATGCCGGTACAGACAAAAAGATACACCGATAAACGGTTATTTCCTTTTTTTGAGGGATTAATTCCAGAAGGTTGGTTATTGGATATCGCTTCTAAAAGTTGGAAAATCAACCCCAACGACCGTATGGGATTGTTGTTAGCCTGTTGCAAAAATTGCATCGGAGCTGTAAGTGTACTACCAATTGTAAAGGAAGAAGAAAATGAGTAAAAAATGCCTATACTGTTATAAAGAACTCGATGAAAATACTCAAGATGATTTTCACGAAACCTGCAGTCTCGAATTTTTCGGAACCAAACAACAACCTGCTTTCCAACATACTTTAGAACAAATGGCATCCTTGGCCAAAAATGTAGTCGAAAGAAGTGTGGCTATTCCAGGAGTACAACCCAAATTATCATTATCGTTAGTACAAGATACCCTCAAAGAAGAAAACAAAGGACGTTTGACTGTTGTTGGTGCCTTGGGAGGTAATTATATTTTCAAACCACCTTCTGAGCAATTCGCAGAAATGCCCGAAAATGAACACCTAACTATGCGCATTGCTGAAGCATTTGGAATCAATACCGTCCAATCAAGTCTTATTCGTTTGCAATCAGGTGAGCTATCCTATATCACCAAACGAATCGACAGGACTATTACAGGCGAAAAGATTCATATGCTAGATATGTTCCAAATCACTGAAGCCTTTGATAAATACAAAAGCTCAATGGAAAAAATTGGAAAAGCACTCAACGAGTATTCCGACAATACCTTATTGGATAAAGTGTATTTTTTAGAACTAGCTATTTTCAGTTTTCTCACAGGAAATAACGACATGCACCTCAAAAACTTTTCAATGATCCACAGCAATGAAAAATGGATCTTAGCACCAGCTTATGATCTGCTAAATGTAGCCATCGTAAACCCAGAGGACACCGAAGAACTCGCATTAACCATTGAAGGAAAAAAGAAAAAACTCAAATGGGAACATTTCGAAAGACTAGGCAAAACCTTGGATCTAAATGACAAACAAATCAAAGGAATAGCCAAACGTTTTCAAAACAAAAAAACTACAGCGCACCAATGGATTGAAAACTCTTTTCTTTCTGCAGCTTATAAAGAAAAATACAAAACTCTATTAGACGAAAGATATCACATCTTGTTTGGTCGAAACTAACCGATTGATTTTTTTCATAAATTTAGACACGATAAGTCATGTCTTGTCCTGAAATAGCTATACACAAACCTAGAGTGTATGAAAAACATAACGAAGAGGTTGTGTATCTATCCAAAAGATATACAACGCATCACAGGCAAAAGCTACCGACAAAGCATCCGATTACATCACAAGATTAGAGAGGCTCTTTACAAACAAGAAAACGAACTCCTATCCATCTCTGAGTTCTGCCAATACACTAGTTTAGAAATTGATCAAGTCCTCCCCCTCATTGTGGATTGAAAACAGTTAAAACTTGAAATTTCAAAAACAAATTCTCTCTTAAAAAATTTAATAAATGCTGGATAACTAGTTCAAAAAATGAACTCATATTTTTTGTATCTAGCATTTAATTCGTAAATTTACACATACGATTTGTGATAATTTGGACAGTTTTTTAAGGTGGTAAAATCGGTTACCCAAGGGTTTAACCTTTTTTAAGCCTATTAAAATATGGGGTTTTTAGAATAGTTCTATACCCGGCGAAATTCCACAAAAAAGCGTATAAATCATATGATTTATACGCTTTTTTTATTGAAAACCAATTATATTAAGTTGATTTTCAATTAATTAAAAAAAATATTTTTACGCAACATACATTTTTCCTTGTATGTTTCTTATGATTTTTTTACTCCTTAATTAGTAATGCCATCTAACAAAAGCCTCCATAGCTGCATAAGTTGCTAATCCTAATTGTTGATATAAAGCAGCAGTTTCTGCATTCCTATCTTCAGCTCTTTGCCAAAACTCTCTAGCATCTGTTCCTTGAAAAACAACTCCGTCTTTTTGTGATTGATGCTTGAAAATTCCATGGCGTTTTGCTAAAACCTGATCAGGACTCATTGGTACGGCCATTTCAACCTCGTCAATTCCCCATTCTTGCCAAGCTCCACGGTACAACCAAAGCCAACAATCATCCATAAATGATTTTGGTTTTAATTCTTTTACAGCCTCAAAAATTGCATCCAAACAAACTTTATGTGTTCCGTGTGGATCTGCCAAATCTCCTGCCGCATATATTTGATGTGGCTTAATTTTCTCAATCAGGTCCATGGTCAATTGAATATCTTCTTTCCCAATTGGTTTTTTCTCAATTGTACCTGTTTCATAAAATGGAAGATCCATAAAATGGATTTGCTCATCTGGCAAACCAACAAAATGACTTGTTGCTCTCGCCTCACCTCTTCGGATTAATCCTTTTATATAACGTACTTCTGGAATATCAATTTCACTATTCTTTTTATTACTTAAAAAAGAGATTGATTTTTGGTAAATAGCATCTGCTTCAGGGCTTTTGATTTCGAATTTTTCATTGTAATCAATTACAAATCTTGCAAAACGCAACGCTTCATCATCTGCGACAGCGATATTTCCAGAAGTCTGATACGCTACGTGCACTTCATGTCCTTGCTCTTGCAAACGCATAAAAGTTCCTCCCATACTAATGATATCATCATCTGGATGCGGACTGAAAAGTAGTACACGTTTTCTTGCTGGTTCTGCTCTTTCAGGACGGTTAGAATCGTCTGCATTTGGTTTACCTCCTGGCCAACCTGTGATCGTATTTTGTAATTTATTGAAAATTTTAATATTAATATCGTAAGCAGGACCCGAATCAGCTAATAAATCGCTCATTCCGTTCTCAATATAATCAGCATCAGTAAGCATTAAAATTGGCTTTTTAAGATCTAGTGCCAATCCTAAAACTGCTTTACGAGTTAGTTTATCCGTCCAAATTACTTTTTCTACCAACCAAGGTCTATTGATTCTCGACAATTTAGAAGATGCTTCTTTGTCTAAAACAAAAACTGCATTATTGTGCTCTTGTAAAAAGGAAGCAGGAATTTGATTCGTTACTTCATCTTCAACAGACTTTTTAATGACATTTGCTTTTCCTTCTCCCCAAGCCATCAAAATAACTTGTTTGGCTTCCATGATTTTCTTTACTCCAAGCGTAATTGCTGTTCTCGGAGTATTACTTAATCCAGAAAAATCTTTGCTTGCCGCAACTCTTGTAATATGATCTAAAGCTACTAAACGTGTTTTAGAATTTTGAAGGGAACCTGATTCATTAAAACCAATATGTCCGTTTCCTCCAATTCCAAGAATTTGCAAATCGATACCACCCAAAGCTTCAATCTTTGCTTCATAATCATGACAATAATCTGCAATTTGTTCTTTAGTTAAAAAACCATCGGGAACGTGAGCATTTTCAGGTAAAATATCAACATGATCAAACAACAATTCTTTCATAAAACGAACATAACTGTTGATCGAATTAGGTTCCATTGGATAGTATTCATCCAAATTAAAACTTATTACATTCTTAAAACTCAAACCTTCTTCTTTGTGAAGACGCACCAGTTCAGCATATAAGCCTTTAGGAGAAGAACCCGTTGCAAGCCCTAAAACACAAGGTTGATTTTCTTTTTGTTTCGATTGAATTAAAGCTGAAATTTCCTGAGCAACTGCTTTTGAAGCACTATTAGAGTTTTCAAAAACAACCGTATTGATGTTTTCGAATCTTTTTTCGAATCCTGTCGCTTTATCGATTTTACTTTTTAACATGATTTATTTTTTTATTTTTTACTACTTATATTTTTATGAAACAAAACAACCAATTAACATACAACAAAAATGCAACTTAACTTTATCTTTACTTTTTAGTTGCGTAAACTCACTTATTCGTAATACAATTGTAAAGCATTTATTTCCTCCTTTTCTTTTCCTTCTTGCTGTATAAAACAACTTAAAGTAGTTCCGCCAATCTGATCAATATAGCTGATATTGAATTTATGAAAACCTTTTTCGAGTTTTACAGCTCCATAAGCCTCATTAAGCCAATGAATTCCGTCGTTGTTAACCACTAATTCATTATCTATAAATAACTTCGACCCATCATCTGAAAGTGTAGAAATAGTATAATTTGCAGTTTCTGAGATATAGATGTATCCGTCAAATTTCAAGCCGATATAACGCTCTGTTTTTGACTTCCATTTTTCACTACTTACGGTTCCTTCAAAAATGCCTGAATTAATTGGTTTGGCCAATTCTAGATCTTGTACTTGCTGAAAAAATGCTCCAGTATAATATTCATATTTTAAACCTTTTTTAGTTAGTTTTATTGCTAAAGCCGATTTTAAATCTGGATTTCTAACTACTATTTTACTGATAGAACTTTTTTTGCCACTCGGACTCATCTGAATAGTTTTTATAATTCGATATTCTCCTTTTGGAATAGTAATAGATACTGGTTTACTGTAAAGTTCGGCAGTTTCATCTGGATTGTAACCATCAATCGTATAAAATATTTGACCATTGTTAATCGTTGGTTTTAAGTCTAAAACATATTCTGAACCAATTAGAGCTATTTCATTTGATCCAAAAGGGATTGGAACTTTATACAATCTTTTTTGTGATTCTAATTTTTCTAAATGATATGGTATTTGATTTAAAATAAAATGATCATAATTTTTGTTTTGAGGCTCTGTCCAAGCGATTTCTGCTAAGGCAAATAGTCTTGGATAAAGCATGTAATTTAATTTGGCGGGACTTGTTAGATATTCTGACCAAAGATTTGATTGTACTCCTAAAATGTATTTTTGTTCTTCAATTGTTAGGCTATCTATAGGAGTCGGATTGTAATTGTATATTTTTTTAACGGTAGTTAATCTTCCAATAGTTAATGGTTCTTGTGGTGAATATCCTTGGTTGTAATCAAGATATAAAACTTGTTCAGGATTCATGATTACAAAATGTTTCTGTTTCGCAGCACTAATCCCTCCAGCTTCACCACGCCAAGACATTACAGCAGCGTTTGGAGTTAATCCGCCTTCGAGCATTTCATCCCAACCTAAAATTTGTCTGCCGTTTGCATTAAGAAATTTTTCTATTCGCGTGGTTAGGTAACTTTGTAATTCATGCTCATTTTTCAAACCTAAATCTTTGATTTTTTTCTGGCAGTTAGGACATATTTTCCATCTTGCCTTTGGACATTCGTCTCCACCAATATGAATATATTTACTAGGAAATAAAGCAATCACTTCAGTTAGTACATCTTCTAAAAAAGTAAATGTTTCTTCTTTTCCTGCACAAAAAATATCTTCAAAAACACCCCAGTTTTCCACCACTTTATAAGTTCGTTCTGGAAAACAGGATAAATAAGGATAAGCAGTAACTGCTGCGGTTGCATGACCTGGCATTTCGATTTCAGGAATTATATTTACATAACGTTCTTCGGCAAACTTAACGACTTCCTTAATTTCTTCTTGCGTGTAAAAACCTCCATACGGATTTCCGTCAAAGAATTGTGGAGATCTTTCAAACTTATTTCCAACCAGAGTCTGCGCTCTTTTTGATCCAATTTCAGTTAGTTTTGGATATTTCTTTATTTCAATTCTCCAACCTTGATCATCCGTTAAATGCCAATGGAAATTATTCAATTTATAATACGCCATCTGACTGATAAAATCTTTTATAACATCAACAGAAAAAAAGTGTCTGCAAACATCTAAATGTAATCCGCGGTAAACGTATCTTGGCTCATCTTGAATAATTACACATGGCAATTTTATTTCTTTTTTGTCTGATGGTTTATTCGGAAGTAACTGCATCAAACTCTGAACAGCATAAAACAATCCTTCTTCTGAACCTGTAACTACTATTCTTTTTGAAGTAATAATTATTTTGTAAGCCTCTTTATTTGATGTTGAAGATGGATTCTTGGTTATAAATGTAACTTCGGTTGAAGCTTTTTTTGATGGCAAATTTACATTAACCGCATTTTCAAAAATTTGCGCTGTTTTTAGTTCTTTTGTACTAAATTTATTATTATCAAAAACAACTTTTATCTGTCCGTTTAAACGAATGCTATCGCCTGTAATTTTATACGAATTAGGAGCAGGAATTATAGAATTGTTATCGAAAGTGGATTGTGCATTTCCGATGGAATAACAAAATAATAGAAGAAATATAAGATTTTTTTTCATGGTTTATTTCCGGTTAGCTGTAAACAAATGTATTGTTTACGGTTATTTTTGCAAAAAATATGCAAAACTCAACAAGGCATAAATGTCTTTTAAATAAGGTAATTAACTTTTTTATTCTTTCATGTTATTTTTTGTTTCGCAATAATATTGCATTATTTGTTTACATTTGTCCCAACAAAATTGAATTTGCATGAATAATGAGAATGAAGTAGTAAATTATACTAAGGAAGAACGTAAAAATTATATTTTAAAAGAGATTAACTTACATACTCGTGTAAGTTTTGAAACGCTATCGGCTAAACTATATGTTTCAGAGGATACCGTAAGGCGCGATATAAATGAACTTGAGTCGGAATCTCTATTGATTAAAGTAAAAGGTGGTGCAATGACAAAAGCGTACCATCATTCTTCATCAAATCAAACTTATGAAGGCGAATCAAAACAGGTTATTGCGAAAAAAACTTTAGGTTTACTTCATGATGGTATGGTTTTATTAATTGGTGGCGGAACTACTATTAGAGAGTTCATTCGCTTAATTCCAAATGATTTAAATCTTACTATTTTTACTGTTACTGTTTTATCAGCTGTTGAACTTCTAGACAAACCGAATGTCAAAATTATTATGATTGGCGGTAGTATTTCTTCTTACAGCCAAATGTGTGTGAGCGGTGATGTCTATAATCAACTCGCAAATATAAAAGTTGACTTACTAATTTTAGGAACCAATGCTTTAGATATCGAAGGAGGTTTCTCAGATTCAGATTGGGAAACCGTTCAGGTAAAAAAAGCAATGATTCAGGCTTCTGAAAAAACAGCTATTTTGACTATTTCTGAAAAATTAGATACTATTTTAAAAATGAAAATTGCCAGCTTATCCGAGGTTGATTATGTAGTTACAGAGGTTGATCCCAATCACGAAAAATTACAATCGTATAAGAAGGCAGTTCCAAGTTTAGTTTTTATTTAATTCCAATTTTTTATTAAAAAATTAATCCAATTCTGATGAAAGATATTTTTTAAATCTTCATCAGAATAACCGTTGTTTTTAAAAATCATTACCAATTTTTGCAAATCAGCAATCGTATCTAAATCGTAAGGTCCTTGTTCTGTACCAAAAGCGCCATCAAGATCAGACCCCACACCAATGTGATTTGCATTTCCTGCTAATTGGCAAATGTGATCCATGTGTTTGAAAACTGTTTCCAGATTACATTGCATTTCTTTAGGAGTCGAAATACCTCTTTCCCAATTAGGAACCAGCATCCAAGCATCTAAAGCACCACCAATAACAGCACCTCTTGAAATTAAAGCTTTAATCATTTCATCACTGTATTGTCTGTTATGATCAACCAAACTTCTACAGTTATTATGACTTGCCCAAACAGGACCATTATAATGATCTAACGCCTGCCAAAAAGCATCATCACATAAATGTGTTGCGTCTAAAATGATATTCAAACGTTCCATTTCTTTTAATAAATCAAGTCCGTTTTGATTCATTTTCCCAGTTGCATCTGTTCCGTTTGCGTAACGTCCTGGACCATAATGTGCTGGACCTATTGCTCGTAATCCGTAATTGTAAGCTTTCTCCAGATAAGAAATATCAACAATAGAATCGGCACCTTCTAAACTCAAAATATAACCAATTGGTTTTTTATCATTTGGAGTACCATCATTCCACAAATCAAGTTGTTTTTGAAGCGATTTTTTATCGGTAATACCAACCATTTCGCCAGCTTCTTCCATAGTTTTGTACCATGCAACTTGTCCTTGTGTTTGCGCCCATGCTTGCTCGGGAGAATTCCAGCCTGGAATACTACTACCTGGTTTTACGAAACGAGCGATTTGAGTAGCAACCACAATACCAATATTACCCTTTCGCAGGTCAGGAAGCGAAACTGTTGCACGCTCGCGATCTGGTTTGTCGTTCATCCCTTTTTCTAAAAGACGTAACGTTTTTACATCATTTCTCAAATCTCTGTTCCATTCCATCGCATTCATGCTAAGATCTAAATGGGCATCTATTATAAACATATTAGTGGACTTTTAAATATTAATTTTTCTACTTCTCGCAATAACAGACCATTGATTGTAAATTTCATGTGATATGTTAACAACCTTAACCGTGTCATAGAGAGCACAAGTAGGACAGATATGATACGGAATGGCATAAATAATATCACCAATTTTATATTCATTTCTACCTTTATTTTCTATAATTAAATGCTCTTCTGAGTGTGCTGTTGGAATTAAATTTTCATCATTCAAAATCACTAATCTTTTATCAATTGGGTTTTCTGAAGCAACGGATTTATAACCAATATCAATACAAAAAGTTGAACTTGTAGGTTTAGAAATTATGGTTCCAACAAGAACGGCTGCGGGTTTAAAGTTTTGTTCTGGTAAATTAACACTGTAATTTACATCCCAAAAAACAAAAGTTCCAGGACTGCATTCTACATTTTTTTGTTGAGAATAAAACGGAAAAGTATTTGATCCTCCAGCAACAATTTTTAATTCATAACCTACTATTCGCTGAATTCTCTCAATTTCTTCATTTATACTAAAAAACACATTCGAAGCCGCAGATGTACGTTGTTCTACATCCCCTTTTAAATGACCATCGTAAATATGAATTCCTGCAAAATGAATATTCTTTAATTCAATAATTTGGGCAATCAAATCACTCCAGTTTTTAGAAATCGAAATTCCAGTTCTGTTCATTCCTGTATTTAAATCCAGAAAAACAGAAAGTCTCAAATCATTTTTTTCAGCACTTTCATTTAATGCTTTTGCTGTTTCTAAATTATCTACTATGGTAGAAAAACTAGAATTAGGATATTTTTTAATTAAAGAAATCCATCGTTCTTTTCGTAATCCAACAGGTTGATATGCCAAAAGAATATCAGATATATCGTGAATCGCACAAAGTTCAGCCTCAGCAATTGTAGCACATTTGACTTTGTTGATTTTGTATGTTTTAAACAAATCTAAAATTTCGCCTATTTTATGTGTTTTAATATGCGGCCTTAATTTCTCAACATTACCATCTACGCTTTCAATAAGCTGTTTGATATTGTGCTGTAAACGATCTTCGTAAACTGCTAAAAAAGGAGTATCGATAAGTGTTTCGGAATTAATTTTCCACCAATTTTTTTCCATGATTTAGTTTCTTGTTTTTTCAATAACTTCAATTAAATTTTGAAAAGCTTCAACTGATTTTTCATACGTTAATTGAGCTAAAAGTTCTTTTGAAAACAAATTTGATCCAATTCCAACACAGACAACACCAACCTTAAACCAAGATTTCAAATTACTTTCTTCTAAGGTAACACCACCAGTTGGCATTAATTTTAAATTAGGAAAAGGAGCTTTTATAGCTTTTACATATCCTGGCCCGCCAATTTTATCGGCTGGAAATAATTTCACTATTTCTGCTCCTAATTTGTTAGCATGAAGTACCTCGTTTAAAGTGGCAGCACCGGGAATCCAATAAATATTATTTTTAAAGCAATAATTACCAATTTCTAAATCGGTGTGCGGGCAAATAATACAATCTGCTCCTAATTGATGGTAAATTTCAGCATCATTTACAGTTAAAATAGATCCGACGGCTATTTTTATATTTAAATTATTAGCATTTCTAAACGCAATCATTTGGCTAAAAACTTCCCTTGCATCGTTTGATCGAGCTGCAAATTCGATGACTTTAATACCAGTTGCTGCAGCTGATTTCAATATGATTTCGGCAGTTTGAATGTTGATTTGAGTTACTAACGGAAGTACGCCTTGTGTTTTTAAAATGCTGTACATAATTTGAGGATAATTTATCTATTAATTCTATTACTTGTGCCATTTTTGATAAAATGACTAATTTCGGTTAAATTGCTAATTGCAAAATCTCCTGGAATACTCTGTTTAATTACACCACATGCTGTTGCCCAGTCAATGCATTCTTGCCCGGATAATTCATTTGTGAGTCCATATAATAATCCTGCGGTGAAAGCATCTCCAGAACCAATTTGATCGGTCACTACATGTATTTTATGTTCTTTTGTTTCATAAAAACTGCCTTCGTGCAACAGTAGCCCTTTGTATAAATGTGCTGGACCATCTGATTTTCTAAAACTCATTGCAAGCGTTTTTAGAAAAGGCATTTTGGATTTTATTAATTCGTATGTCTTTTGAAAACGATCAGCATCAGATTCTTTTGTATCCGTTTTGATTCCAAAATAAATTTCTATTGCATCTAAATCAGCAATTGTAATCGTGCTATACTGAAGTAAATCAGGCATAATCTCAGACGGCTGTTTCCCGTATTGCCATAATTTAGATCTGAAATTAAAATCGGAAGAAATTGGCAATCCTTTTTTGTGCGCTGTTAAAATAGCTTCTTTACAAACTAAAGCTGCTTCATGAGAAACTCCAGGACTTATTCCTGACCAATGAAAATGAGTTGCATCATTTAAGATAGCATTCCAATCAATCTGTTTTTCTTTAATAGTTGCAAAAGAAGAATTACTTCGGTCATAAATGACTTGCGATTGTCTAATTTGATTTCCTGCTTCTACAAAATATAAACCTAAGCGCTCTCCACCATAAACACAATTAGATGTATTTACTTTATATTTTTGAAGTTCATTTAAGGCTAATTGAGCCAAATCATTTTGCGGTAAGCGTGTAACATAATCGGTTTGAATTCCTAATTGAGAAAGTAAAACACAAACATTTGCTTCGGCTCCGCCAACATGAACGCGCATTTCGTTGGCTTGTGTAAAACGATAGCCCTCGACGACATTCATTCGGAGTAACAATTCGCCAAAAGTTACAATTTTGGTTTGTGGTTTATTGGTTTTCATTCTTTAATTTATTTAATATAATTCGAAAATAGCTTCTACTTCTACCGGAATATTATCAGGTAAGGAGCCCATTCCTACGGCACTTCTTACTCCAATTCCGTTTTCTTGACCCCAAACTTCGGCAAACAATTCGCTACAGCCATTGATTACGTAAGGATGTCTTAAAAAATCTGAAGAGCAATTAACCATTCCTAAGACTTTTATAACTCTTTTTATTCTATTTAAGCTTCCAAAATTGGTTACAATTGTAGAAAGCATTGTTAATCCAACTTGTTGTGCAGCTACTTTTCCTTTTTCTATATCCATATCATCTCCAATTCGGCCGATGATTAAGGATTTGTCATCTCTAACAGGGCCATGTCCAGATAGGTATAAATACTTACCATCTACTAAATAAGGTTTATAAATACCAAGCGGTTCTGGTGCTGGCGGTAGAGATAATCCTAATGTTTCAAATTTTTCTTGAGGCAATAAATTCATGATATTAATGTATAATTGAGTTTAAAATAAAAACGAAAATGATTCCTAAAACAGATACTAAAGATTCCATGACTGTCCATGATTTAAAAGTATCTTTTAGGCTGATATTAAAATATTCTTTAAACATCCAAAAACTTGGGTCGTTTACATGTGAACACATCAAGCTTCCTGCCCCGACCGCTAAAACTAACAAATTAGGGTCGAGGTGGTTTGCTTGTAGTAAAGGCAGTAAAACACTGGCAGTCATTAAACCAGCAGCAGTAGCAGAACCAACACAAACCCTTATAATCGCGGCCATTATCCAAGCCAATAAATAGGGATGAATATTTGTCTGGGTCAAAGTAGATACGATTGTTTCGTTTACACCACTAACAATCATAACTTCTTTTAAGCTTCCTGCCCCACCAACAATTAAAACGATTAGAGCAACATCCTTAATTGCAATTGCATAATCATCCATCACAACTTTTAAACTTCGGTTCATTCTTATACCTAATGTGTACGTACAGATAAGCAGTGAAATAAGCATAATCATACTTGGTTCGCCAATCGTTTTGCAAATATTGATAACCGTTTCGTTTTTTGAAATTAATGGCAATAACGAAGTCAATGTTAAACCAAAAACAGGAAATAAAGCAGAGAATAAACTAATGGAAAAACTTGGAAGTTTACCTTCATTTGCAATTTCTTCTACATTTAAGATTTCATGATTTGACTCGGTTTTGATGTTTTTAAGCAAATTCGAAAATAATAAGCCAGCGATAAAAATTGTTGGAATAGCAATGACAATCCCATAAACTAAAACAAGTCCAATATCAGCATTTAAAATACTACTCAATGCCATTGGAGAAGGATGTGGTGGCAAAAAACCGTGCGCAACAGAAAGTGACGCAAGCATAGGAATTCCTAAATATACCTTTGACAATTTAAACTGATGGGCTACCGAAAAAATTAACGGAACTAACAAAACAAAACCAACACTATAAAATAAAGGAATCCCAACAATAAACCCAGTAATCATTAAGCCCAAGCGAACGTATTTTTTGCCCGTCCATCCCATAACAGTTTTTGCAATAACATTGGCAGCTCCAGACGAAACGGTTAGTTTTCCGATGCAAGTTCCGAAAACAATTATCAATGTAATTGAACCTAGCATATCCCCCAAACCTTTTTGCACCGTTTGCGACAAAGTGTTTATTGGCAGGCCTAAAAAAAGACCTGCTAATAAAGCTGTTATAATGAATGCAATAAAAGGATTGATTTTAAACCAAGCGATTTGCAGGATTAAAAAAACAATGCATGCAGTAAGAATTAAAATGCTCATTTATTTCTCGTATAATTATTTATCCCACCAAATTTTTGTTGTAAAAGCATCTTCTCCTTGGCGTTTGTTCGCTTCTGCTAAGTTAACAGAATTCACTGAATATTCGCTAGTTGGGTATTTTATACGTCTTGGAATTGTTCCGTTTGTAACATTTCCAGGGAAATTTACAGGTACTAAAACAGGGTATCCAGTTCTTCTCCAGTTTGCATAAACTTCTTGTTCATCAACAAATAAAGCAACCCAGATCTGAGTGTGAATCTGATTCATTTTTTCATCAAAAGATCCAGCAGTATTAAAAGGATTTACTGTTAAATATGGACTTGCATCTGTAATAGCGTAACCAACTCCATAAATTCCCATATTCAAGAATGAAGCTTTTACTCCTTTATCATATAAATCTTTATCAGTTTCATTTATATACCATCCTCTTGCAGCAGCTTCCGCTAAATATAGATTCGTTTCAGCATTACTTAAAACTATAAGAGGTGCATCGTATTTAAAAACAGTACTTTGGTTTGGCTCAGAAAATGTAGCTTGCTCAATTGGAGTTGGAGCTGTCTTCAGTCCGTTTGGAAAACCTTTTTGAACAGCAAGAGCTGTGTTTTGCACTGTTCCTTCCCAAACTCCAGCATAAACGCTGATTCTAGGATCTTCAGTTGTTTTTAACAGATCGATAAATGTATTAGATAATTTTCCACCTTCAACATTTTTTTGACCGTATGAACCTTGAGTAAAATCTTGTTTTCTTGAATCAAAACCAACTGGGTTTCTATTGAGATCATTTGGACCATCCGTATATTTCATAATTGCATTATCAGATCCGTTTAAGATTACCCCACCATTAATAGCTTTTGTAACCCAAATTTTGGCAAGAGCCGGATCAACTTTTGTTAATCTCAACCCAAGACGAAGCATTAGCGAATAAGAGAATTTTTTCCATTTGGCAACATCTCCGTTATATATAAAATCTGCATTACCATAACTTGGTTTAGAAATATCTAATGCAGTTGCCGCTTCATCAAGCTCCTTCAATAAATCTTTATAAATAGATTCCTGAGTGTCATATTTTGGCAGAAAAATTTGCGAGCTATTTGCTTTTGCAGCTTCAAAATATGGAACATCACCATACAAATCAGTAACCCTATGGTATAAATAAGCTTTCCAAATTCTTGCAATGTTCAATCTATTACTGTCGTTCGGATTGTTTTTTAAAGCATCAATTACAATTTCAACTTCATTTATACCAGTTGGATATGCTTGATTAAAATATGCTGAAAAATAGACTTCATTATTTAAGTATTTATCTCCAACACCAGACGCTTCTTTATAAGTAGCATAATGCTGTAACATGCCTCCGCATTGTAAGATATTAACAGAATAGTAATTATTGTTTAAACCGTCAAGCTGCGATTTACTAAAAACATAATTCGGAGTTGGTTTCTCAACAACATTTGGATTAGTGTTTATTTCTTCAAAATCATTGGTACAAGCTGTCATACTTCCTAAAAGTATACCTGTAATATATAAAATGGTTATCTTTTTCATGTCTTTGTAATTTAAAATTTAACGTTTAAACTTAAACCAAAACTTCTTGTTTTTGGCACTCCAAATTGTTCTACACCCTGAGCGTTTCCAGCACTAAATACAGATTCAGGATCTACGTTTGGTGTTTTCTTATAAAGAATGAATAAGTTTCTTGCTATAAAAGAAATAGAGGCTCCCTGAAGTTTAGATAAACCTTTTAGTTTTTCAATTGGCAATTGATAACCAAAAACCACTTGTCTTAATTTTACGAAACTTGCATCGTAAACAAATGTTGAAGAAATGCTTTTTAAACCATCATAATACGTTCTTAAGTTTTCCGGAGCAATTACCATGTCAACTGGATTTCCTTTAGTGTCTACACCTTTAATCGGCAGACCATTTTCACGCCCTTCCAAAGTAAGTTTTGTTAATCCCATACGAGTTCCATACAAATCAGTTCCTGAGTATAGGCTTCCTCCAAATTTACCATCAACCAAAAAGCTGAATGAAAATGATTTATATTTAAATTCATTGCTGATTCCAGCGGACCAAGGATGAACTCCCTGACCTAATTCCTCAAGCGGACCTCTAGCAATAGTCGCTGAACCACCGCTTACATTATAAACAGTATTGCCATTTGCATCTGTAAGAGGCTTATACCCTTTTATAGTACTATAAGGTCTGCCAACATCACTTGTAATAGTTACATATCCATTTACAGAAGTCGCCATCGTAATCGAACTAAGCTGATCTGTAAGAGCTTCAACTGTATTTTTATTGTATGCCCCATTAAAGCTAGCATCCCATGAAAAATTTCCTGAAGCAATAATTTTACCACTAACTAAAAGCTCAACTCCTTTATTTCTCATTTTTCCAAGATTCAATAAAGCGGTGTTAGCACCAGATGCATTTGAAATTGTAGTTTCAACAATATCATCTGTTGTTGCTCGGTTATACCATGCAAAGTCAATATTTAAACGATTGTTTAAAAAACCTAAGTCAGCTCCAATTTCAAATGTTGTAGAAGTCAATGGACTTAAAGTTGAATTTGGGACTCTCGTACTTGTTGGAGTTTGCAATTGCTGTCCATTATGCCCACCCTGAACCATAGAGTATGATTGGTTTAGTGCATACGGATCTGGAGTTGCTCCTCCAACCTGTGCCCAAGAAGTTCTTAGCTTTGTAAATGAAACCCATTCTGGCATTTTTACAATTTCAGAAAGTATAACACTTGTTCCTACAGATGGATAAAATACAGTATTATTTTCTGCAGAAAGAGTAGAAAACCAATCCTGACGTCCAGTAAAGTTTAAGAAAACTAAATTTTTATAATCTAAATCTACAGCTCCATAAACAGAGTTTGTTTTGGTTTTTCCGTAAGGATAAGTATAAGTCAGTGTCGATAAATTACTTAAAGCGTAGAAATCATCTAATACAAAATTAGATCCTTCAACTTTTGTTTCATCTCTTAAATTAGTTCGGGAATTAACTCCTACTAAAGCATTTAAAGAGAAATTATCGTAAATATTTTTCTTAGTATAATTAAGGATTGCTTCAGAGTTCAGATTTGATAATTTCATTCTTGAACCTTGTGCATATCCAACAGGATTGTTTAATGTTGTTTTTGGAATATACCCAAAAAACTCGTAATCAGTATAATCTTGACCAATTCGTCCTTGAAGGAATAATTCGGGTGTGAAATTTACTTTTACATTCAGCATTCCAATAAAACGGTTTTTAGTATCGCTGTTTTGAATTTTATTAACTGCAAAATAAGGATTGGTAGCAACCGCAACAGGATTCCAAGCCTCTTCAATACCATTTTCATCATATCCTGGAGAAAGGTTTCTAATATCAACTGTGTTGGCAATCATATAAGTTCCCCAGTTCGGATTTGCTTCAGCATCAGAAACTGTTGGTCTGTTATTTGATTTTTCTAAATTATATTGAACTACAGCATCAAATTTCAACCAATTTGTTAAGTTCACGTTACTCGCAATGTTAACACTTTTACGATTAAAATCTGAATTTGGCACAACCCCTTGATTATCCATGTTCAGAAACGAAAGGCGCCCTGTTGCCTTTTCATTTCCACCAGATAAAGCGATAGAGTTAATGAAAGTTGTTCCTGTTTTGTAAAAGTTTTTGATATTGTTTTTTTGAGCTACGTAAGGTCTCTCAACCCCGTCAAATTGTATAACATTAGACCCATCCATTTTTGCACCCCAAGACCAACGGCCATCAGCAATAGCTTCCTCCTTAGTTGTTGGTTTTTTTCCTCCGGCACCAGAACCATACTCATATTGCCAATCAGGTATAATAGATGGAGTTTCAAAAGTGAATGAAGTATTGTATTCTACACCAATTCCTTTTTGAGCAGACCCTCTTTTGGTCTGAATCAAAATAACACCATTTGCTGCATTTGCACCGTATAATGCTGCTGCAGTTCCCCCTTTTAAAACCGTAATGCTTTTAATATCATCTGGATTTATAACAGAAGTTCCGTCACCTCTATCAACATTTATTCTTGTAGAACCAGCGCCATTGCCAATACCTGGTAAATTAAGTTGAGTGTTATCTATAGGTAAATCATTTACAACATACATCGGCTGATTATTTCCGTTTAATGAACCATTTCCACGAATCACAACTCTGGTTGATCCGTTTGGCCCAGTTGCCGTACTGCTTACATTTACACCTGCAATTTTTCCAACTAAAGCATTTGCAATATTACTTTCCTTAGCCTTGGTAAATTCATTCCCTTTCAATTCAGTTACAGCATATGAAACGGCTTTGTTACTTTTTTTAACACCTAATGCAGTTACAACAACTTGTTCTAAAACATTTTCAGCTGGCTTAATTTTTATAATCAAATCTGTAGTTTGCTGTAAATTGAATTCTAATCTTGCGTAACCTATATAACTTATAATGATGTGTGTTTCATTTTCTGGAACATTTAATTTAAACCTTCCTGACTCATCTGTAATTGTTGCTATTTTATTATTGCTTTTTGCATAAATAGTTGCTCCAGCAATTGGCATTCCGTCATCCTGACCAATTACTTGGCCCGAAATTTCAACCTGAGCGCTTTTTTGATCAAAACGTTGCTTTTTTATTGCAGCCTCTGTTGCATTTCCTGAGAAGATAATCCCCCCAATAAATAGTAATGTAATTAACTTTGTTTTCATAATTTCTTGGTTTTCATATTTTTTGGTTTCTATTGGCGTTTCAAATATATAAATATATTTGAAACGTTTGCTTTTTTTTTGCATAAAATGCATATTTTTTGCAAATATTTGCGAAAAATAAGTTTTTAACTGTTAAAAAAAACATTGAAATAGAACGCAATAAAAAAAAATGCAAAATTTTTGCTATTAAGAAAAATGAATATTCAATTTATTTAATCCGATCTACAACTGTAAGATCCTTTCGTTTTATCATATCTAAGGTATGACTTTTAAACTATTTAATATTAGAACGCTATATACCAGTATTTTAGATAAGCGTTGTTTTTCCATACTATAATATTTTAAGCTGAGATTCACTTTGATTACTGATATAATTGAAGAGATAAAGGAAAATCTGCAACAAATATTAATTATACTGCAATACATTGGTGATTTAATTAATCAGACTCATTTTATTGAGGAGAATTTTAAAAACGAAAATTAGAAGTAGAATTAAGTTGACTATTGAATGAAAGTAGTATAAAAAAAATGTGACTCCTTAATAAAAACAAAAAAGGATTGTAATAAAAAAAATAACAACTCTAAAGAATTCATGAGCTATGTTTCTAACTTTGTAGCATAAAAAAAGAGCTCTACAAAAGTAGTAGTGGTCGGAAGAAATTCCGGCCACTTATGTTTTAAAGACTTTTGAAGGATCTCCACCTGCCAACGTTATCATTATTGCAGTAATAAGTTCTCTAAGTTCCAAAACAAATCTTCTTTTAGCGGTTTTATAACCAATATTATTTGCTTTTTTATATATAAGGATAAGCATTGCTACAATTAAAGTCATATAAACCATTACTTCTATTCCATTTTTGCTGAGTGAAACAAGATGACTAAAATTGAGTTCTTGTTTGATAAATCTAAAAAAAACTTCAATATCCCATCTTTTCCTGTAATAATCAGCAACTTCTTTAGCAGTAAGTTGAAAATCATTAGTAATAAACCAAAAAACTTTTTCGGGATTTTGTTTGTTTTTCACAACCACTAGCCTGAATTGATTATCGACTTTTTCTTGGCGATGATGTGTGTTCCCTCGCTTGTTTTTTATTGGAACACCTGTGTAAAGGTTGACAATACTGTCTTGAATTAAGATATTTTCTCCAATATCTAAATCCTGATTTTCCAGAATCAAAGACCGTATTTCTTGATGTTTTCGGTTTTCCTTAGACCTGATAACAAATTTGATATTCTTTTTATCAAAGTCTTTCATAGTTCGGGTGGATTGAATACCTCTGTCGATAATGTAAATATTGCTATGTTCAGTATCTTTTTTTACTTGATTTAAAATAGCTTCGGGAAGAGCATTATCTTCTGCTGAATATCTTTGAGCATTAAATATCTCAACACCAGAAGGAAGAATTCCGTCAAAGGAAACACTATATTTTATAAGTTTTTTACCGCTTTTTTGATCAATACCTTCTTTGAGTTTTCCAGCAGCTTCTGCAACAATGGTACTATCTACCCGAATTAAATTATACTTGCCTCTTTCTAACTGATTGTAACTCTCAGAAAAACGATCATACATACATTCAAAAATTTCTTTGAAATAACTCGCATCAATCTTCGAGAGTCTCTCTGAAATTGAACTTCTTCGGATAGTTTCTGATTCATCCAAGTTAAATATAGATTTAAAACCTGAATAGTTAAAGGTGTCTTCCAATGTTCGTTGGCTGAGCTTTTCGTTATCCATTATAGAATATAAAAGCAGATAAAATACTTTTTTGCCATGAAGAACTTTTGAATAATGATCTACTTTAGTACTGGTGGAAAGATGGGATAAGAGAGCCTCTGGAATGAAGCCTAATAACTCTTTAACGGATACTTTGTGGTCTTTAAAATTTGCCATAGATTACTGATTTACCAGTAATAAATATACGTAAAATCAATACTATAAACAAGAAAAATCTCGTTAAATAAATAATTAAAAACAAAAAAAGTCGGAAGATTTTCTTCCGACCATGACTACTACAAAAGAGCTCTTTTTTTATTTATTCTGTCTATTTTCGAATATTAATAATAAACGTAAAGCATGATTTTTGAATCAGAGTTATCAATTATTTTTTCAAGTCTTTTAAAAAACACTTCGTTAACCATTGGACAACCATGGCTGTTTACGATATAATGATCCTGTTCTTCATAAGGAACCGCTGAATACTCATGCAACACTATAGCTCTTTTTAAAGCATTGTTATTTGATTCATCCAGACCATTAAGTCTGAAAGCTTTACCAAAAATACCTTTATAAGATTTCTCAATACTATATCTTCCAAGTGAGGTGCAGTTAGAATTTGGTTCATTACTAAATTTCAATTCTCCACGTACAGTTGTTTCCGAACCGCTACCGTGTGCAACAAGTCCTTGATCTAATATTTTATTATTTTGAAGGTCATATACAAAAAAACGATTCTTTGCAGATTTAATTTTCATATCAATCAAAAATGCAATTTTGTTATTGTATTTATGATCAGCACTTATTAATGATTTGATTTCATTAACATGATCAGTTAATTTTAAATTATCGAGCTCATTTAATATTATCTTTTTATCAGATACATTATTAATAGTAAAAGAGCTAAGACAAACAAACAAAACCATCAAAACTGTTTTCATACGCAATATATTAGTTGATTTAAATAAAATAAAAATGTAATATTTAGTAAAACCTTGAAATCGTTTTTTGATGTTACAAAATTATATAGAAAACTTATATAATTCCCATGTTTGAGTGTTAAATATTTTATAAACATCTAAAAATATGATTAATACAAAAACTAATAAAAACTTTTCATCTCTTTTATCTGGTAGTTTCGGGCAATTCTCTAATCGCTATAACTACGCTTTTCAATTGATTTATGATACCAACTTACAGTTTCTTTAATCTATAAAAATTTAAGTTATTTCATAAAATTATTAAATTTAAAAAAAGGAAAAAAAGATTAAATATACTTCACCTGCATGTCAACAAAATCATATTAGCAAAGAGTAGAATACACCACAAACAACTAAATATCAATATTTTAAATAAATATCTTTACAAATGGGTGCTTTGTAGCGACTAAGTAAAATATTGATCCACAAATTTTTAATACTAATGGAGAAATATCTCCAAATACCTTTTGAAACTCAAGCAGAAAAAAACTCAAACAAACAGTTGCAAAAAAAGAATAATTAATTAAAGAAAAGGAAATACAAATAGCTGTTTATGAAAAAATGATGGTAAAGTAGTAGATTTGGAGATTTTAGAAAATTAATTATCCTTACAAAACTGTTTCAGAACTATTTCCTATATGCATAAAAAAAAAAAGCATCATTATACTCTTTATAATGGTGCTCTTTTATAAAATCCCCTAAGCATTTAGCTTATATGTTTCGCTCTTGTTATTAATTCATTCCAATGAATTTTTTAGTACTAATTGAATTAATCATGATAGAATTACTATTTATTTTTTTAAAATCTAGTGGTTGTGCCTCATTGGTCACATTACTTTCAATAACTAATTCCATCTCAGTAATTTCATCAGATAGTGTTCTTTCAATATAAAGCGGATAAGTTACATCTGAAACAGTGCTTTCTGTAATTAAATCTGATTGAGCAACTATTTCTCTCATTGATTCTTCATATTCCATAAATGCCACCTCATCCGAAACTGATACTGCATTCTCAACAATCTTATCACCTTCAACAATGATTTCTTTTATTGTTTTTGGAGTACTGGTAATTACTGTTTCTGGATTGAATACTTCAACATCATCTATTAAGGAAGGTTTTTCAAATTTTGCAGCTTCATTAGTTCGTGTTTCGGTAGTATCATCTGATAAAACTATATTTTGGAATAAATTGTTTGATAAGTTAACTGTATTTTTTGCATTACAAATATTTGAAAATGATACTAATGCAACTCCTAAGATTAAAACTGAATTTTTCATGATTACTATTTTTTTGATTTGATTGATTTGATTTGATTTGATTTGATTGATTGATTGATTGATTGATTGATTGATTTGATTTGATTGATTTTTTAAATGAGACACCATCATCAATGATGTCTCATTCAGATTTTATTCTATTTATTATTTTAAAACTTTGATGGCTTCATAAGCATTCGATAATTCAGCATATTTTAAAGCTGTAAATCCGTTTACATCTTTAGCTTTAGCATCAGCACCTTTAGATAACAAAAATTTAATAATTTCAACTTTGTTATAACGGGCTGCTACCATTAAAGGAGTCATTCCGTTTGATTTTTCACTTACATCTGTGCCATATTCTATGAATTTTTTGACACTGCTTAAATCTCCTTTCCAAATGGCGATGCTCAAGGGAGAAACTGTTTCAGAAGATGTAACTTCATATGAAGTCTTTGGAAATGAATACAGATTTGATGCTGATAAAACTGTTGTTGATGCGATTAGAGCAACTCCTAAATAAATGATTGAATTTTTCATGATAATTAATTTTTTGATTAATGATTGTTTTTTGATTGATTAAATAACTTGGATCATATAATAATATCCTATGCAAATATATATCTTTAAAAAGGTATTGTGTATCACATAGTACTTAAAATTAACTTTTAATTAACAAATTAAGCCATTTTATTGACTTTGTCGAAGAATAATAAATAAAAAGGTAATATCAACAGTTGAGAACCATTAAATATTTCTGTATAGAACATAAAAAAACTTCCCAATTTCTTGAGAAGTTTGTTAATGCTTACAATTTCAATAAGGGAATACTTTCTTAAAAGTGGTTATTTCTTCTTAGTTCTATTATTACAATTTAATTTTCAAGCCTCCGTTAAAGACAAACCCTTCTGTATGATTCCAAATATCATCAAACGTAGGATTATTGTATGGAGGGTTAACCACTCTCTTATATTTACTTTGACGTTCATCTGTAAAGTTTTCAAAATTTATAAAAATAGATACTTTACCGAAAGTCTTTTGGGCACTTGCTCCAAATTCCCAAAAAGAAGGAGTTTCCATTCCATTATATAAAAATTGCTTGTCAGTATAATAGCTTTCCAAACCAATTTTAAAGTCATCCTCTTTCTCGTAAACCAAAGTTAAATTGATCTTATTTTTAGGCACTAATGGTATGTATTGATTGGTTGCTAAATACGTATTCTTAGCATTTGCAAAAGTATAACCTCCAAAAAACTTAAAGTTTTCTCTAAATATCAATTTAATATTGGTTTCGAAACCGTTACTCGTAATAGGTTTAGAGGCATTTACAAAAAACGAATTATCAAAGCTATCCGTTTCTAGAACTAATGGCTTATTTATTTGAGTTACAAAAAACATCTGATTAATACTAAAAAGCAACTCGTGTGTTAGTTTTGTTTTGAAATTAAAATCAAGCGTTCCTCCTATACTCTTTTCAACTTCAACATCACTTAATGGCAAAACATTTTGATACTGAATAGTTTCTGTTTGTTCCGTAAAAGTTGTTGGAATTTTATATCCCAAACCACCACTTAAACGAGTAGAAAATTCATGATTAAATTTGTACAAGCCCGAAATTCTTGGTAAAATAAAAGTTTGATTTTTTTTATAATTGATATTGCTAAAACTAACGTTATCAAGACGGGCACCATATTCCAATTTTAATTTCTCAGTCATATCCCAAGTATCTTGAGCATAGACTCCTATTGTGATTGATTTTGCATTCAGACTATTATTTATCGATGCTCCTTGAGACTGCTTAAAGTTATCATACGCTAAATTTAAACCACTGATTATATTGTGCTCTTTATGATGAAAAACATAAGAAGCATCAGTAAAACTATTCGTATTAAGCCCCGAAAAACTATACGTTGGAATATTGATTTTTCTATCAAAGAAACTTAAACTTTGTTTCAATTTAAAGCTTTGGTTATTGCTGAATTTTTTATCAAACTCAAAAGTAGTTGCATTCCGAATGGTCTCATTTTTTTCAAAATAAACATTGTTTTCATTTGAGTTACCTGATATAACCTGCATATCTCCTCCTAAGTTATTGCCTTGTAAAAAACTATTACCCAACATAAACGTTGTTGATTCATTTGGATAATAAAAAAGTTGTGGGTTTACTGTAAAACTATGGGATTTTGGAAGTTCCGAAAAATTATCTTTATCCACATCATAAGCTAATTGATTATTATACAATGCTAATAATGTATATCCAAATTTCCCTTTTTTCTGAGAAGCGTAACCTCCAATATTAGTCTGCCCTACATTGGATTGATTTATTATAAAGTTATACTCTCCTTCCTCATTTGGTGTTTTAGAAATAAAGTTTACTACTCCTGCAATGGCACCACCACCATATAAAGTAGATGAAGGTCCTTTGATAATTTCAACTTGTTTAAGATCTAAAGGTGGGATTTCCAAAATGCTTAAACCACTTGCAAAGTTCCCGAAATTAGGATAGTTATCTTTTAACAGTTGAGTATATCTTCCATCCAAGCCCTGAAGCCTTACACTAGCATTGCCATTTGTAGCCGAGGTTTGCTGTACTTGGATACCTGTACTTTCGTGTAAAACCATACTGACATTGGCAGGTCTCATATTGCTTTTTTCGTCTAATTCTTCAGCATCAATAGCTTCAATTCGGGTTGGTGTATTAGAAATTGTCCGACTTGTTCTTGTAGATTGTACTACTATTTCGTCTAGCTCTTCAGACTTTTTATTTAGGGTATCATTAACAGGCTCTTGAGCAAAAAGTATAGCGAAATTGCATACTAATGCCAATAATAAAAATATATTTTTCATTGTAATTTGATTTGTTAAATACTATAATATCCTCACTGATACTTCAGAGAAGGATTTAAAAAACTAATTATATTTAACAAATTTTAGGCGGCTGCCAAATAGAAGCATAAAAGTTTGAAAGAAAAACTGAGCTGTACTCTGTTTTACTACTTTCTCTGTTTATTTTTATAGTTGCTGATACTAAATAATCAGCAGTTTTATAAAAACCAAAACTATGACAACAATTACAGATACAAAATGGAGAACAGATATCATCCTGATGTCCTGATGTTGCTTTTTCGTGAGTTGTAATTAATGCTCTTTTATTTCCAATATTGCCTTCTACATCTGTACATGGTAAACAAGACAGAGCGATTATGTAGATTGATAATATTAGGTGTATAAATTTCACGATGCAAATATAGGATTTTTATACAATTTTATTTCACCCATTTATTTAGCAAATGGCTTAATCTATTAAGCATTATTTAGGATCTCATTATATTTACACATAATGAGATCCTTTTTTATTTAATTAAAGCCCCCATCCATATCTCAAACGAAATACTCCCGAAGCATTAACAGTTGATAAAGTAATGTTTGTACCACTACCACCTCTGCTTTGAAGACTATAGGAATCACCGTCTCTCAATCCTGGCCAGTAAACACTAGCCACTTTATCAGTTCTACATACATCGCTCGTAGAAACTATATAAGCTATTTCGTTGTCAGATTGTGGTCCGTTTTGATAATCTTTACCCGAATTCATAGTCGCACCAAATTCAGTAATAACTGTTCGTGAAGCATAACTACCCATTCTACTACGCCAATCCGTTTGCCAAGCCGCTGCAGTACGTGTAGCCCAAAATGCATAATTATGCAGAGACAATAAACAACTAGTAAAACGACTATCTGCACCAACTCCTTTTACATCATCACTATACCCTGTACCTGATAATAATATTCTCCCCTTAGGAACACTTGGATATTTTACTAGAAAATCATTATAAATTGTTGTTAATTGGCTTAAGGTATATCCGTGCGGTTCATTAAAAACTTCAAAGTACACTTTACTATTACTCGTATACTTATTTACAACAGTTGTCCACATCGCCCAAAATTTAGTTGTATCATCTATCTTTCCATCTTTAGATGCAGAAGATTCCCAACAGCAAATAATCACATTCCACCCTTTACTAGTTGCTTTATCAATAACTGCTGTATAGCTATTCCACCAACTTTCGGAAACTGATGGAGGATTAATTGGAATACGTATGGTATTTACACCATTTATATTAGTAGAAAAAGCGTCTAAAAGAGAATTAGTTTTCGCTTCAACAGTAGTGTAACTATCACTGGCAGTTAAACCTGACGGAATCACCCAGCCATCTACAAAATTGTCTCTTCCATCAGCCCAATTCACACCAGCTATACCAGCAACGCCTGTAGACTTACTCGTAAGTTTCGAAGGTGTAATAACCATATTGGCATTTGCTTCTTGAGTGTTTTCCGCTTGTGGTTCAGCGCTGGATTCATTGCTACAGGAATTTAATGCCCCAATCAGAACCATTCCTAAAAATAAAAAAGAATTTAATTTTTTCATAAAATAAAGTATTTGTTTGTTAAAAATAAAATTCAAAATTATACTTATTTTACCTACAATACAGGGGGTTAATTTGTCGAAATTAGGGGGTATTTTTTCATTTTTTGCATATTTACAACGTATAGTGTTAATTTTGTAAATTAACTAACAAATTAAAACACTGTAATTAAATTTTACACTTTTATTATTTTAAACTAAACTTTATTAAAAAATGAAATAATATTAAATATTTTAACTAAATAATAAACTATTACCTATTCAACTTTAACACCCAATCCATTTAATTGTTTTAAAAATCAGATTAAATAATTAAGATATAAGAAACTAAATTATTTTTTGAAGATTTAACAAAACGGGATCAATTCTTAAAATCTAATTTTTTATGGAATTTGCATACATTTATTATTTTCAGTTGTACTTTTACAATTGTGGTGATTGATTCTCTTTTTAAAGGATGAAAAAACAATTTATTCTCAAGAATTAATTTCGCAAGAAAATTAAAAAAGGTATTAATATGAGAAAACAATTTGGAGCCAAACCAACAAAATCAGATATACAACTCTATTCCAATTCAAAACAATGGGATGGTGAAAAATTTTTAAACATTGAAAATACTTCAATGGATATAAGTATCCGAACGATACCGAAGCTCTTATACAAACAATTTTGCGATAAAAAAGACAGAGCCCCAAAAACGCCTTTAAACATAATTCCTTTTAATCTGGAGGAGTTCGAGAAACCTTCAGAAAATGTGCGGTTTATTTGGTTTGGTCATTCCGTACTTTTATTACGTATAAATGGTTTGACTATTTTAATCGACCCAATGTTTGGAAGTAATGCTGCCCCAATTGCGCCATTTCCTATAAAACGATTTTCTGAAAATACCCTTGATCTAATTGACCAATTACCCCCTATTGATTTAGTATTGCTTTCTCATGATCATTATGATCACCTGGACTATGATAGTATTCAAAAATTAAAACCGAAAGTGAAACAATTTTATGTGGCTTTGGGTGTAAAACGTCATTTGGTTAAATGGGGAATTGAAGCTTCTACAATAGCTGAATTTGATTGGTGGGATGCTGATTACTTTCATGATATACAAATCACTTTTACACCAACACGACACTTTTCTGGCCGAGGTTTAACCGATAGAGCCAAATCTTTGTGGGGTGGCTGGGCTTTAACAACATTAAAGGAAAAAATTTGGTTTAGTGGTGATAGCGGTTATGGTGAACATTTTAAAGAAATAGGAAAACAGCTAGGTCCCTTTGATTTTGCCTTTATGGAATGTGGGCAATACAATGAAAACTGGAGTCAAATACATATGTTCCCCGAAGAAAGTGTACAAGCTGCCATTGATGCTAAAGTTACAACTATAATGCCCGTACATTGGGCAGGATTTGCATTGGCACATCATAGTTGGACAGAACCTGTAGAGCGTTTTATAGAAGCTGCTAACAAACAAGGTTTAAGGTACATTGTGCCACAATTAGGTGAAATAGCATCTATTTCTACAGTCTCAACATCCAACTTTTGGTCTAAATAAAGTAAATTACACTTTAAATTCAACTCAAAAAAATTGCTTATTTTAAATTCAATACCCTCAGATGAAAAAAATATTTCTGCCAGTTTTATTCTTAAGTTTCTATTTTACTAATGCACAGCAAAATCTGGTTCAATTTGTAAAACCAATTATTGGTACCGAAAAAATGGGGCATACATATCCTGGCGCTACAGTTCCTTTTGGAGCCGTACAACTTAGTCCGGAAACAGATACTATTTCCTATGAACAGAATGGAAAATACAATGGCGAAGTATATAAATATTGTGCAGGATACCGCTATGAGGATAAAACCATAGTCGGTTTTAGTCATACCCATTTAAGCGGAACAGGACATTCAGATCTTGGAGATTTTTTGATAATGCCAACACAAGGGAAATTACAATTAAATCCAGGAACCGCTTCTAATCCAAAAAGCGGTTATCGTTCGGCATTTTCTCATACTAACGAAACTGTCGAAGCAGGTTATTATAAAGTTAAGCTAGATGATGAAAATATCTTAGCCGAAATGACCACTACCACCCGCGTTGGTATGCATCAATATACTTTTCCAAAATCAGATGAAAGTCATATTATATTAGATTTGATGGCTGGGATTTATAATTATAATGACAAAAATGTTTGGACGTATATAAGAGTCATTAACGACACTCTAATTACTGGTTACAGACAAACCAATGGATGGGCAAGAACGAAAACTGTCTATTTTGCGATGGCTTTCTCTAAACCTTTCACACAATATGGTCAAAAAAATTATGAAACCAAGCAAGTCTATAGAGGCTTCTGGGGAAAATTTGATCAAAATAAAAACTTTCCAGAAATAGCTGGAAAAAAAATCAGAATGTATTTTGATTTTAAAACAGATGAAGCCGAAAAAATTAAAATAAAATTTGCTTTGTCTCCTGTTAGCCAAGAAAACGCTTTGCAAAACATGAGAGAAGAAATAAAAGATTGGGATTTTGAAAAAGTAAAAGCACAAGCCCAATCTACTTGGAACAAAGAACTAAATAAAATAAAAATTACAGCTTCCGATGATGTCAAAGTGAATTTTTACACAGCCATGTACCATACTTTCATAAATCCTACCGTTTATACCGATGTAAATGGAGAGTACAAAGGTTTAGATCAGGGAACACATAAAGCAGATGGTTTTACTAATTACAGCACCTTTTCTTTATGGGATACTTATAGAGCTTTGCATCCTTTTTTCAATATAATTCAGCCATCACGCAACAACGATATGGTAAAATCTATGCTAGCACATTATGATCAAAGCAGTCTTCACATGCTGCCAATCTGGTCACATTATGCCAATGACAACTGGTGTATGAGCGGTTATCACAGTGTATCTGTAATTACTGATGCTATTATCAAAGGTGTTTATAAAGGTGATCCCAATGCAGCTTTACAAGCCTGCGTTACCACAGCAAAACATAGAGATTATGAAGGAATTGGCTATTATATGGATTTGGGATATATTCCAGCTGAAAAAAGCGGAATCTCAGTTTCAAACACTTTAGAATATGCTTATGACGATTGGTGTATAGCCCAATTAGCTAAAAAACTAAATCAAACCGAAATCTACAATGAATTTATAAAACGTTCTGAGAATTGGAAAAATAATTTTGATAAAAATACTGGATTTATGCAGCCCAAATTGGCTGACGGTACCTTCAAAAAAGAATTTGATCCTTTAAGTACAAACGGACAAGGTTTTATAGAAGGCAATAGTTGGAATTACAGTTTTTTTGCACCACATAACCCCGAAAACTTAATTACTTTGATGGGCGGAAAAAAAGTTTTTGCTTCTCGATTGGATACATTATTTACAATGCATTTACCTGATTCCTTTTTTGCAGAAACAGAAGACATTACCAGAGAAGGAATTATTGGAGGATACGTTCATGGTAACGAGCCAGCACATCACGTCGCTTATTTTTATAATTGGACACACCAGCCTTGGAAAACTCAGGCACAAGTCCGTAAAATTTTAAATATGCAATACAAACCTACACCTGATGGTTTAGGCGGTAATGATGATTGCGGTCAAATGAGTGCTTGGTATATTTTCTCTTCGTTAGGATTTTACCCTGTCACTCCAGCATCTGATCAATATGCTTTGGGATCACCACTTGTAAACAATGCAGAACTTACATTAGAAAATGGAAAAACATTTACCGTAGAAGCAATCAATCAAAGTCCTAAAAACGTATACGTCCAAAAAGTATTGCTAGACGGAAAACCTTTAAATAGTTTATTCATCAACCATACTACTATTACTAATGGTTCTAAAATAACTTTTTATATGGGATCGAAACATAAATAAAATGAAATAACTCTGTTTTGATGTATGAAGAAAAATCTTCTACACAAAACAGAGTTACTTAACTTTTAAATATAAAATTGAAACCAACTAAATTATTCTGCGACAACAGGTTTTTGCTTTTGAAATTTATTCTGAAGCCAATTACGAACGGGTTCATCATATAATTTTAAACACAAATAAGCGATTACAATACTGGCAATCAAAACTCCTATTCCTAAAGCAAAACCATCTTCTAACGAAACTTTATTATCTACTACCCAAGCTGTATACCAATAAATAAGTGGATAGTGCGTGATATAAATTGGATATGAAATATCGCCTAATACTTTGCAGATTTTAAGAGAAAATGGATTTTTAATTTCGCCACCAGCACCAATTGAAACAATTAAAGGAAAAATAAGAATAATACAAAAAGACTCATATAATCCATTCATCCATAAACTATTTTCATCACCGATTCTTGGCATTATAAGAACAATTGCAATCAATAAACTGCAAACCCAGAAAGCTCCTTTTACATGTATTAATTTCCTTAGACGAGAAAGTAAAATCCCTGCAAAAAATGGATATAATAAACGGGTAAAACCAATATTCATCTGTTCAAAATTCAATGACCATCCGCCAATAACATCTCCTTTTGGACCAAAAACAGTGTAATTAATTAGCATTCCTGCAAATATCAAAACAAAAATAGAAAGTACTTTATTAGAGAATTTTCTAAAAACTAAAGCGTATAAAATATTTGCGATATATTCAAAAAATAACGACCAAGCAGGACCATCAAGCGGATGCATTTCGCCCCAACCTCTGATTTCTGCTGATGGTGTTAACGGAATTAACGTGAATCCTATAAACATTACTAATACCAATTTCCATATTGGCATAGTTGCAATTTGTGGAAATAATATATCCGAAGCCTGGAAATAATATAACGCAGCACCAATAATCATTCCCATAATGACCATGGGCTGCAAACGAATTAAACGTCGTTTATAAAACTCCCATTGTGTCATTTTTCCCCAGCGGTCATCATACGCATAAGCGACAACAAATCCTGATAAAAGGAAAAAGAAATCAACAGCCAGATAACCATGATTAATAATTTGTTTGAAACGATTTCCACCAGCAAAAGCTTCAAAAATGTGAAAAGCAACAACTAAAATTGCAGCTACTCCACGTAAACCGTCTAAAATTTCATAATGCTTTTTTGGTCTAATATCTGTAGAAATGGAACTCATAAAATGATAATTGATTAAAAGTGATTTTATGCTTTTGATTTAATCTAAAAATTAAAAATACTTTTTTAAAACATAAAAACATAAATTTATTGATTCTTTATTCTTGATGATTTTTAAGCCATTCTACTCTGCGCTGATCTGGTAAATGTTTTACAGTAAAGTTTTCGAATTTAGCTTCAAAACCTTTTCCGTCTGGGGATGCAGCCATCAAACCTACCATAACTGGTGTATTGTCTTGCAATGGCGCATTACGAGTTAGGATATAGTTTTTATCATCATAAGAGAAAAACACTTCAATAGCATCTAATCTTCTTACTACTTTTATCCAGACAAATGGTGGTGCTTTATCTAAAGTTGTTACGCTCCAATCGCTTTTGTCATGTGTCACTACCGTACTGATATTAAATTTTCCATCTACAAATTCAACTCCAGTTTTAATATAGTTTTTTTCGTCAATACGAATCATTAATCCCATTTGGTCAAAACGGGCAATATAATTACCTGTCAGTTTTACTTTAGCTTCAAATTCTCCGCCGTAATTAGCATAATAAAATGGAGCATCATCAACGGTAAATCCGTAATGTGAAATGCGCCAATAATCACTATTTGCCGTAACATTCATAATCAATGCATTGTTTTTAATTTCCCATTTTTCAGGTTCATTAAACCATTGCATTTTGTTTAAACTTTGTGCAGAAGATTTTTGTAATGACAAAAAAACAACTACAAATAATACTATTTTTTTCATGCTATTTATTTTTTTAAAAATAAAGCTGCAACTTTTTACAATTACAGCTTTACAAACAACCAATTTAAAAATGATTTTATTGAAGTGAAAAACTCACTTTAGATTTTATATCTGTAGATGATGCTCCAATTAAAGCTTCAAAAGTTCCAGGCTCTGCAACCCAGTCATGTTTTTTATCATCAAAGAAACTCAAGGCAGCTTTATCTACAGTAAAAGTTACTGTTTTTTCTTCACCAGCTTTAAGCAAAATTTTATCAAAACCTTTTAACTCTTTTACCGGACGAGGCAAAGATGATTTTAAATCGCTTATATAAAGCTGAACTACTTCTGATCCATCGCGGCTTCCTGTGTTTTTTACTTTAACAGAAAAAGTAATTTTATCACCAGCTGCCATTTGTTTTTTGTCGGCAGTTACTTTACCATATTCAAAAGTTGTATAACTTAAACCGTGTCCAAAAGAAAACAAAGGTTTTACTTTTTGCTTGTCAGCCCAACGGTATCCAACAAAAATTCCTTCTTTGTACGTTACATCGTCACCCCCTGGGAATTCTCCTAAAGCGTGAGCTCCATTATCCGATAACTTAACAGGGAAAGTAAATGTTAGTTTTCCAGATGGATTCACATCTCCAACCAAAACAGCGGCCAAAGCAGTACCTGCTTCAGTACCTAAAAACCAACCTTGTACGATTCCCGGAACTTCATTTACCCATGGCATAGCCACAGCATTTCCTGAAATGTTTACAAAAACCACATTTTTGTTTACTTTAACCAATTCACTGATTAATTTATCCTGATTGTATGGAAGACCTAAATCTTTACGATCTGCTCCTTCAGCATCTTGATTGTCGCTTTTATTTAAACCTCCAAAAAACAATACAACATCAGCGTCTTTTGCAGCTTTTAAAGCTTCTGCAGTTAATTCAGCTGGAGAACGTTTGTCTTCTAAACTAACTTTTGCAACCACTCCATTATAATTACTAGTTGGATCTCCTACGTAACCACGAGCGTATACGATTTCAGCCTGACTGCCAATTCTTTTCTTTAATCCGTCAAGAGGCAATACTTCATATTTAGCTTTAAGTGAAGAACTTCCTCCACCAACTGTCATCATCTTGATTGCATTTTCTCCAATAACCGCGATTTTCTTTGTTTTGTTTAAATCAATTGGAAGAATATTATTTTTGTTTTGAAGTAATACAATACCTTCTTCAGCAATTTTCAAACCAGCCTGAGCATGTTCTTTTGTTCCAAATGATCCAAAAGGTCTTTCTTTATTCATTGTTGTTAAGAAAGATAAGCGTAAAATACGACGTACTTTTTCGTCTAATTCTTTAGTTCCAATTTCTCCTTTAGCAATCATAGTTGAGTATGGTTTTGCCAAATAATAGTTGTCATAAGCATTGCTGGTTCCCCATGAAAGTCCGTTAGTCCAAGAACCAAATTCCATATCCAAACCATTGTGAATAGCTTGTTTTGTATCATGAACTCCTCCCCAATCTGAGATTACAACTCCTTTGAATCCCCATTCTCCGCGAAGAATATTATTCAACAAAAACTCATTATGGCAACAGTGTTGTCCTTTATATTTATTGTACGAACCCATAATTGCCCATGCATCACCATCCTGAACAGCAGCTTTAAAAGCAGGCAAATAAATCTCATATAACGCACGGTCGTCAACAATTACATTTACGGCATTACGATTCGTTTCCTGATTGTTTAAAGCAAAGTGTTTTACACAAGCAGCCACTCCATTTGATTGAACTCCTTTAATATAAGGCACCACCATTTTTGAAGTCAAGAAAGGATCTTCTCCCATATATTCGAAGTTTCGACCGTTTAATGGCGATCTATAGATATTAACCCCAGGTCCTAACAATACATTTTTATTTCGGTAACGAGCTTCCTCTCCTACTGACTTTCCGTATAAAGAGGACATTTCTTTATTCCAGGTTGCTGATAAAGCAGTAAGAGCTGGAAATGCAGTACAAGAATCATTAGTCCAACCAGCCTGATCCCATTCGTCCCATAAAACTTCGGTACGAATTCCGTGTGGACCGTCTGTCATCCAATTTTCTGGAATTCCCAAACGCGGAACACCAGGTGAACTAAATTTTGATTGCGCATGAATCATGGCAATTTTTTCTTCGGTAGT